>NZ_JAAGPN010000146.1:0-237 GCF_017104805.1 Paraburkholderia sp. Ac-20347
GCCGTATAGCGTGAGAGGTGAAAGTGTTGCAGAGCATATGGGATGGTAAGTGGTACGGTCGGATAGTGCGAGGAGTTGATCAGCTACAAGGGAATAGTGGTTGAGAAAGTGAAGGTATTGGAGTGACTCTTGTACGAAAAGAGAAATATCGGAATGACCGTGAGGAAGCGCTGAATGAATGTGTGTTGTTAAGTTGTGCGGGGGTTGAACTGAGGCTGAAGAATCTTTTTTTTTTTT
>NZ_JAAGPN010000147.1:0-20652 GCF_017104805.1 Paraburkholderia sp. Ac-20347
TCCCGTGCTGGCCACGCTGATGGGCGCGGCCAGCGGCGTCGCCACCGCCGCCCTGCTGGCCGTCACCAACCGCACGCTGCAAAGCGGCCACGCGCTGCCCGCGCTGCTCTGGAGCTTCGCGGGGCTGTGCGCGATCGCGCTGATCGGCGAAGTGGTGTCCGACATCGGCAACAACATCGTCGGGCAGCGCGTGATCGCGATGCTGCGCAAGGATCTCAGCGAGCGCATTCTCGCGGCACCCATCGGCCAGATCGAACAGTTCCGCAGCCATCGCCTCGTCACCGCGCTCAATCAGGACATCGATACGATCAGCGGCTTCTCGTTCATGTTTTCGAGCCTCGCGATCGCGACCGCGACGATCGTCGGCTGCCTCGGCTATCTGCTGGTGCTCTCGCCCGTGATGCTGCTGGTCGCGCTCGTCGCCATCGCGCTCGGCTCGATCGTGCAGACGCTCGCGCGGCGCGCGGGCATCGCGCGCTTCGGTCTCGCGCGCGCCGCGGAAGACCGGCTGCAGAAGCACTATCGCTCGATCACCGAAGGCGCGAAGGAACTGCGCCTGAACGGCCCGCGCCGCCGCTTCGTCTACGAGCACGAACTGAGCGGCACGATCGACGACATCCGCCGTCTGCGCGTGCGCGCGGCGAACGTGTTCGTCTCCGCGAATGCGTTCGGCTCGCTGCTGTTCTTCATCGTGGTCGGCCTGATGCTCGCGTTTCAGAACGGCGTGGCGGGCGCGGATCGCGCGGTCACGACCGGCTTCGTGCTCGTGCTGCTCTACATGAAAGGGCCGATCCAGGAGATCGTCGGCGCGTTGCCGGTCATCGGCCGCGCGCAGGTGGCGTTCCAGCGCATCGCCGATTTGCAGGCGCGTTTTTCGACGCGCGAGCCGGCACTCGTGGCCGCTGAAAAAACGCAGACGCCCGCGACGGCGACGACAAAAACGAGCACCATCGACTGGGAAAACTTCACGACGATCTCGCTCGATCACGTGCATTACCGCTTCGCCGCGCCGCCCGCCGCCGACCAGGACGTCACCGGCACCGACGGAGCAACCAGCGCGCCCGGCAGCTTCGAACTCGGTCCCGTCGACCTCACGATCGCGCGCGGCGAAACGCTCTTTATCGTCGGCGAGAACGGCTGCGGCAAGACCACGCTGATCAAGCTGCTGCTCGGCCTCTACCGGCCCGACTCGGGGCGTTTGTGCGTGGACGGACAGCCCGTCGACGATCGCGATCTCGACGCGTATCGCCAGCGCTTTTCCGCGCTGTTCTCCGACTACTACCTGTTCGACACGCTGATCCCCGGCGAAGCGCGCCTCGGCGCCGACGCGCAGCGTTACCTCGAACGTCTGGAGATCGCGCACAAGGTGCAGGTGCGCGACGGCGCGTTCACGACCACCGACCTCTCGACGGGCCAGCGCAAGCGCCTCGCGCTCGTGCATGCGTATCTCGAGCAGCGCCCGGTGATGGTGCTCGACGAATGGGCCGCCGATCAGGACCCGACGTTCCGCCGCATCTTTTACACCGAGATCCTTCCGGACCTGAAGCGTCAGGGCAAGACGCTGATCGTGATCTCGCACGACGACCGCTACTTCGACGCCTCGGACCGCTATATCCGCATGGAAAACGGCCGCATCGTCGAGGAAGTGCGGCCGCAGCGCGCCGCGCGCACCGGCACGCTTTGAAGTTCGCGCCCAAGACCTGAACCGACCCTCGCGTGGAGGCCACACCGCATGTCAACCATCGTCACGCAACCGGATTCGACACGACGCTACGGCGCGCGACGCGCGCGCAGCACCCGCAACACCCGCGCCGCTTCGCTCACGCCGCTGTTCACGACACATCGGCTCACGCGTAGTTTTCCCGCGCAGCTCGCTGCGCCAGGCGCGGGCGAGCTGCATCTGTGGCGCTTTCGCGCGAGCTGGCTGCCCGTCGCGATTCACGAAAGCGAGCATTGGCTTTCGGACACCGAGCGCAACCGCGCACGCCTGCATCCGAACGCCGCGCAGCGCCATCGTTATGTCGCGAGCCGCATCATGCTGCGCTGGATCGGCGCGAATCTCTGCGGGCTCGCGCCGCGCGATGTTTCGATCGTCGACGAATACGGCGAGCAGCGCGGCGCGCGGCTCAAGGTCGGCGACCAGCATCTGAATGTCGACATCGCATTCGCGGGCATCTGGGTGCTGATTGCGATCGGGCAGCCCACGCTCGGACTTGGCGTCGCGATGCCGCGACCGGGCAGCGACTCGCAGCAGCCCGCGAGCGAAAGCCCGCAACGCCGCGCGCGCGCCAATGTGTGGGACACGTTGCGCAGCAGCTTACGGCGCACGAAGGACGAAGCGCGTCAGCGCCATGCCGCGCGTCTCGCGAGCATGTCGGCCGCGATGCAGCGCACGGACACGGCGGCGTCCGGCACTTTCGTGCGCATCGACACAACGGACACGCTCGACGCACTCGATGCGCACAACGCGCACGATGCCCTCGACAAGCACGGCCCCGCGCTCTGGCTCGATCTCGACGATGACGGTCGCTGGCACGTGATCGATCTGCCGATGCCCGGCGAGATTCACGGCGCGATTTCCGTGGCGCAGCGCATCGAGCAGATTCACGCGGTCGGCTGGTTCGGGCCGTAATTGAATGAAATTGAATGAGCGCGGCGCAATCGATCGATGCGCGCGCAAAGACCCTGTACGCAACAGTGCTTTCGCTCTGTCATCAAAAATCGAAATTCACCATTGCGTACAACGTGCTTAATTATCAGCGGCTCCTTTCCTAAACTTGGCATGACATGGCGCGAACTCGAATTCGCGCCGTCGATACACGGCATGGCGTTTTATCTGCGCTATCGAGCATGACGAAAACCTCGTTTTGCGTCGTTTATGTCGAAAATCCAGTCCAATAATGGAGGAGCAAATCATGAAATCCATCACCAGCACGCTGTTCGCAGCCGCTGCCGCCACGGCTTTGATGATGTCGGGCGCGGCATTCGCGCAAAACAACACGCTCGCGACGCCGAGCGTGAAATCGCCGGTCGCGCCGCCCGCAAGCGGCTACGGCACGCCGGGCCTCGCCAATTCCGATAGCGGCGCCGGTTCGTCGAATGCGAATCAGGCGAATGGCGCGAATTCGAACACGACGTCGATCGCACCGGCTTACGGCACGAACAACACGCTCGCAACGCCTTCCACGAAGTCGCCTTCGGGTCAGTAAGCCGCGAAGTCAATCCCAATGGATTGACGCCGTTGCCTCATAAAAAAACCGCTGCCTTCACGGGCAGCGGTCTTTTTATCGCAAGCGGCTTTAATGCACGCTAACCCGCGCGCACGACTTTCGGCTGAAACGCCTTGAGGCGCGAGCCGTCGCCCGCGGCTTCTTCGCGTGGCGCGAGCGTCGACAGATAACGCAGACAGCACACGCGCAAAAACGACGCGAAATTAAACGGCTCGTCGCCGCGCAACGCGTGCAATTCGTCGTAAAGCTTGACGGCGAATTGACTCGTGGTGAGTTGCTCGCGATGCGCGATTTCCTGCAGCACATCCCAGAACAGATTTTCGAGTCGCACGGTGGTCACCACGCCGTGGATGCGTAGCGCGCGCGTGCGCGGTTCATAAAGAATGGGATCCGCGTTGATATAGATTTCGCACATTGGATCGGTTCCTTTTTTTGCTGTCGGGTTCGCGCGAGAGCAACGGCCGTTGCGCATTACGTAACGCAATACTCTCAAATCCTGCACCGCCAGGCTATCCCTTCCTGCACGCGTGCGCCGCGAAAATTAAAGCGTAATGCGCGTGCCGAGCAGCGCGAGGAATTGTGCGAGCCAGTTGGCGTGCGAGGTCCAGGCGGGCGCGGTCACGAAATTCGCGTCGGTGATGGCATCGGGCCAGTCGAGCGCCACATATTGCCCGCCCGCGAGTTTGACTTCGGGCGCGCAGGCCGGGTACGCGGAAATCCGCCGTCCTTCGATCACGCCCGCCGCGGCGAGCAGTTGCGCGCCGTGGCACACCGCGGCGATCGGCTTGTTCGTTTCGGCGAAATGGCGCACCCAGGCAATCACGGTTTCGTTGAGCCGCAGATATTCGGGCGCGCGGCCGCCGGGCACGAGCAACGCGTCGAATTTCGCGGGATCGATCGAGGCGAAATCGGCGTTCAGCGTGAAATTATGGCCGCGCTTTTCCGTGTAGGTCTGATCGCCTTCGAAGTCGTGAATCGCCGTGCGGATGACATCGCCCACGCGCTTGTCGGGCGCGACCACCGACACCGAATGACCGACCGCCGCGAGCGCCTGAAACGGCACCATCAATTCGTAATCTTCCACGAAGTCGCCGGCGAGAATGAGAATGCGCTTGGACATGTTCCGTTTCCTGTCTGTGATGCGGTGATGAGCGGGAATGCGGAAAACACTGTAGCAAGCGCGGCGGCGCGACGGGTAATAGAGGGTTAAATGCGAGAGGGTTAAATGCGGTCAGACTATTCGACGCAGTGCAGCCGCATACGCCTCTAGTAAAGCGTCTTCGTGCCGGAGATCGGCAAGACCGTGCGTCCGCCCACCTGAGGCGCGCTGCCGGGCCGCGCGCCGACGCCCTGGACGGTCGCCGCGCCACGCACGAAGGTGCGCAGAATGGTCTCCGCGCGCGGGTTCGGCTCGCCGCGCGTCAAGGTCGCGGCGTAGCGCTGCCAGTCGGGGTCGTCGAGCTTGAAGAGGCAGCCCGCCATCAACGCGAGAGACGTCGGATTCAGGGTCTGCGCGGCTTCGAGCCGCTTGAGCAGGCGCACCGCGCCAATCCAGTCGGCGTAGCGAATATGCAGACGCACCGCCGCGAGACACACCGGCGGCCATTCCTCGCAGAGCACGTCGATGCACGCGAGCAGATCTTCGAGCTCGTCGCGCGAGGCGCAGGACAAACCCGCGTCGAATATCCTCAGCAAGAGCGCGGTGACATGCGCCGGGCATCGCCGGTATGGGGCATCGGTGAAATCGGACGCAATCCGATCCAGCATGACGTTAAAGCACTCCGTCGAATTCATGGCAAAAAAGCGCCGATCGTCGCGACGCAAACCGCTTGTCGATCACTTGTGGACCGATTGTGAATCGATCCGCAGCGCATCGGCACGCGAAACTTCGCAAACTCATACATCGATTCCGCTGCCGACCCGGCGCGCAAACCGGCGCCCTATATCGTCGGGAGAGTCAAGGCGGTGCCATTCCGCCTGCATGCCCTGCATCGTCAGGCTCATTGCACTTTCGCGGAGGTCAGATGAACGATTTCACCGTGGGCACCACCGTGCCCCAAAGCACCGGACAAAGCACCGACAGCCTGATCAACTCGCAGCTGCAGACCACGCAGCAGCTCGAGCAGGAGATCGAGCAGCTCCTCATGGAGATCACGCAGGAAGAGAACGCCGGTTCGGATTCAGGCTCGGGCAGCGGCACGAACACGGGCACCAACGCGGGGACGAACACCGGCACGACCACGCAGACCACGCCCACGACCGACAATCTCACGCAGATGGGCAGCGCGGCGCAGCAGCAAGGCGCGCAAACCGGCATGCAGAATTTCCAGAAGAGCGACCCGACCGACTTCAACGCGTTCATGAGCGCACTGCAATCGGGCGACGGCAACAAGGCCACGCACATCCTCGCGGACGCCGTGCGTTCCGGCAAGCTCGACCAGAGCGACGCCGCCGCCATCGGCAGCGATCTGCAGCAGACCGCCAATGAAAACGGCGGCGGCAAGATCAACGGCAGCGCACGCGACGACCTCGCCAATGCGCTCGGTCAGGACGTGCTCGCGAAGGGCGAAACGCGCGATCAATACGCCATGCAGCAGATGATGGGCCTCAAGGCATAGCGCCATCGAACGCCCAACCCCATGGATCTGGACGCCTCTTTCCGACGCCCAATGAAAGCGCCTTGCTCATTCCTTCCGCCTCGTGGTGACCGCGCGCCACTGACCGTCTGCGCGCTTCTCTCGCTCGTCGCGCTCGTTGCGTTGGGCGGCTGCGCGACGTCTGCGCAACCGCCTACCGCGAACGACTCGTTGCCCGCCGATCTGCGCGCGTCCCCCACCGAAGTCCTCAAGGAAGTGCTCACGGCGAACGGCGACCAGACGTATGTCTGCCGCCGCACGCCGTCGGCGGTCGCGGGCGGCTCGCAGTTGCTGTGGGCCGAACAGGGCTCCGAAGCCACGCTGGTCGCCGCCGACAAGCAAAGCGCGGGCACGGTCGTGCCGGGCCCGCACTTCATCGCCTACGACGGCAGCTATGTGATCGGCACGCCGCTCGCCGAACATCAGATCGGCGCGAACACGCTCACGTGGGTGCGCTACAAGGCGAAGTTCGACGCCGCGCGCCGTCCTGGCGAGGGACGTTTCGCCGATGTCACGTCGATCCAGCGCATCGACACCAAAGGCGGTCTGCCGCCGCAGCCCGATTGCACGGTCGAAGGCGTGCGGCTGCTGGTGCCGTATGCGGCGACGTACAGGATCTATCACGAGCAAGGCGTTGCGCCGCTGGCTACTTCTTCAGTCACTTCTTCGACCACGCCGGTCGACTAGGCGGCGCGCGTGCAAACCGGCCTCTTTCTCACCATGCCCGCGCCGCAACCGCAGGCGGCGGCCACACTCTACGCGCGTGCCATCGACATGGCGGAAGCCGCCGATCAACTCGGCTTCTCGCACTTCTGGCTCGCGGAGCATCACTTCACGAATTACTCGGCCTCGTCGCGGCCCTTGCAGTTGCTCGCGCATATCGCGGCGCGTACGCGCCATCTGCGTCTGGGGCCCGCGATCATTCCCGTGCCGCTGCATCATCCGCTGATCGTGGCGGAAGAACTCGCGACGCTCGACGTACTCTCGCAAGGACGCGCCGAAATCGGTCTCGGCTACGGCTACCAGGCCTATCAATACGAACGCTTCGGCATTCGCCGCGAGCGCACTGCCGAGCGCGACGAAGAAGCGATCGACGTATTGCTGTGCGCCCTGCGCGAACCCGTATTCGATTTCGACGGCGAGCACTTCGCCATTCCCCGCACGCAACTGGTTCCGCAGCCGCTGCAGCCGCGCATGCCCGCGTGGCTCGTCGTGAATTCGAGTCGCCGCGAGTCGGTCGCGCGTGCGCTCGCGCGTGGCGCCCATCTCTTCACCGGCGTGCTCGAACCGATCTCGCGCCTCACCGACATGCGCACGCACTATCCCGATCTGTTCGCGCCGTGGCCCGCGACGCGCGTCGGCACGCAGCGGCCCGTCTACGTCGCGCAGAGCGAGGCCGAAGCGAGCGAGGCCATCGAGCACGCACGCTGGAACGGGCGCGCGACGCTGCGTTTGCGTCACGGTGAAGGCGATGTGATCGACGGCGTCGTGCCCGACGCTGCGTTTCCCAACGAACCGTCCGAGCGCGTGTTGCGCGACGATTTTCTGGTGATTGGCACGGCCGACGAATGCATTCACCAGTTGCGCCGCATTCGCCGCGGACTGGGCTGCGATTACTTCAGCGCGAGCTTCTGGTTCGGCGGACTGCAACACGCGCAAGTCATGGCGTCGATGCGCCGCTTCGCCGCCGACGTGCTGCCCGTGCTCGCGGAAGATACGCAGCGCGAGCGCGCGGCCGCGCAAGCGGCAGCGGAGCGCGATGCGTGGAAGCCCGCGCTCGCGTGGTGAAGCCAAGGTTGCGCCAAAGTTACGCCAAAGTTACGCCAATCGATCAAACGCGCTGGCCGGCGGCCTCGACAATCGCCATGAGACGCCGGCCCATCGCCTCCATATTCGCGCGCTGCTGCTCCGCATAGTGCCTTTGCTTCGCGCTCAAACGCTCGCGCACGTCGGCATGGTCCAGTGAATCGATCGCGTCGATGCAGCGTTGCAGCGCGTCGTCGGCATCGCAACGCGCCAGCCAGTTTTCGCAATCGGCTTCGGCCAGCAAGCGGTCGATGCGCGTATCCATCGAAAGCCCGAACACCGGCACGCTGTGCGATAGCGCGAGCACGCTCGCGTGATAACGCGTCGTCACCACGCAATGCGCGTGCGCGACAGCACTCGCGACCTCATCGAGCACGCGTTCGCCGCGCACCACGCACGCCGCCTCGAACGGCAGACGCGCTGCCAGATCGAGACACGCCGCGCGATCCACCTGCTCCATCCCGACGATCACCGGCGTATAGCCGCGCGCGCGCAACGCCGTCGCAATCGCAGCAAAGCGCGCAAGATACGCCTCGTAGCCGCGCGCGCGCGCGTCATCCCACGTATGAAAGTGCAGCAAGCCGTATCGATGCGGCGAGGTCTCGCCACGCACGTCTAGCGCACGGGCGCGCGCAGCATCCGCGCGAACGGGCCACCAGAACGGATTGGTCGGACACAACGCAGCGATGCGCGAGGCACGCGAAACAGCAGGCGCGCGCCATGTCCACGCGGTATCCGCGCCCGCGATCGTCTCGACGCCCAGCTCGCGCAACTGCTCGCGGGCCTGCGCGTTACGGCAGATCACGTGCCCAGTCCGCGCGGCGTGATGCGCGACGAAGCGCGTGAGCGGCTCGCTCATCGCGCCGCTATCGACGCCATACGACACGGCGGGCAAACCATACGCGTGCGCCAGCGCGACGCCGCCAATCAAAATGCCCGACAACGAATCCGAGAACTTCGACGTATAGGTCGAGCCCTCGACATTGACGACGAGATCCGCTTCGCGGATCGCCACGTCCAGCGCGTCCGGCACATAGGGCAAGGTGGGCGCGAGCCGCGGCGTGTGCGCCAGCGCTGCATGATCGAACACATCACCGAGCGCGAACAGCGTGAACGCGGGCTCGCGCGGCGCGAAGATACGCCGCAACTGCGCGATCGTTTCGATGGTGCGCAGGTCCGCGCCGGTATTGCCCGCGCCGTGATAACCGAGCAGCAGGACGCGCGGCCTCGCGCCGTTAGCAGCGGCGCGCGCGCGTTCTGAACCGAGATGGCGCGCCGCGTCGATACGCGTTTGCATGTCGTCGAGAAAGACTGCGTCGGGCGCGGCAGCGCTTGCGTAGCGATGCAACGCGCGATACGAGTTGCGAACGGGGTCGTCGAATTGCGGCCAATCCATCATGCGCCTCCCACTGCGCGAACCAGTTGCTGCATCTGCGCCGCGCCCGAATGGGCGTCGACGGCCAGCTCCACGAGCGTCACGCCCACGTGCGTGCGCGCTTCGATCAACGCGGCGTCGAGCGTGTCCCGATCTTCGACACGCCGATGCGCGAGTCCAAAACCCTGCGCCAGCGCCGCGAATTGCAGCGCATACGGATTGCGGATCGCGCGGCGAAAGCCTGGCTCGCGCGCGACGGGCAGGAAGTCGAAAATCGCCCCGCCGCCGTTATCGACGATACAGATACACGCCGGCGACTCGATGCGCTGCGCCAGAGCCAACGCGCCAAGATCGTGAACGAAGGCCTGATCGCCGATCATGAGCAGACCCGCGTCGCGGCGCGCCAGCGCTTCGCCGAGAAACGTCGCAATCGTGCCGTCGATTCCACTCACGCCACGATTCGTGTAGAAAACCTGATTATTTTCACTGACGTCGTAGCCGATATCGGCGTGACGCACCGCCATCGAATTACCCACGTGGACGAAGTCAAAGCCTGGCGCATCGAGCACACGATGCACGGCCGCGACTTCGCCCCACGCGAGCGAACGCACGCAGGCGCGCCGCTCGCGCGCCGAATACGCCGCCACGCTCGCCCAACGTTCGCGCCAGCGCCACGCGACGGCCTGGCCGATCCGCGTCGTGTCCTGCGCCGCGTTCAACAACGCGCGCGCGAGTGCATCGAGCGCGTCGTTGTTGGGTGCAACCAGCACGTCTTGCGGATCAAGGCCCGGATGCAGGTAATCGCAGGCGATGTTCGACGCTGCGATACGCAACGTGGGCGCGTCGCCATGCTGCTCGAACCACGCATGCAACGCGGGCAGCACGGGCGCGAGGCCGAAGCGAATCACCAGATCGGGACGCGCATCGGCAAGACGCGCTGCGCCGAACACGTCGAAGGCGCTGACGATCAGCGCGCCAGGTTCGCCGCGCGCGGCCGCTTCAGGACTCAATGCGCCGGGTTGCGCGCGCAAACCACTCGCGGCATCGGCGACAACGGGAAAACCCGTCACGCTCGCGAGCGCGAGAATCGCGTCGAGTGGCACAGCAGGCTCCGCGCCTACGACGATCAGGCCCGCCATTCCAGCGACTCCAGCAGACGATTGCGACGCATTGCGCCGACGCGCTCGCGCCACCACGCGCTCAACGGCTGCTTCGATTTCATGCGCGCCGTTGTCGGCAGGCGGTGCGAAGCCACTATCGGTCCAAGGCTGCATGGCCGCCGCCAACGTCTGCGCAGAAACGCCCGACACTTCCATCGCATCGTAGACGCCCGCGAGCGGCACGTTCAGATGGACCGGCCCACGCGTGCGGCGGCGCGGCGACGGCAACGCGTCAGCGCGTGGGGTGTCAATCGCGTCATCGCCATGCCCGAGCATCGCGCGCAACACCTGCGCCACGCTCGCGCGCATCGCTTGCACGGCTTCGGGCGTATCGCGCGGATCGTCGAGATCTACCTGCGCGCGCACGAACGCGCGCGTGGCGCCGCAATGATCGGCCATCTGCCCGAACGACGCGCCGCGCAAGCTACGCGGACGATCGCAGGTGATCGCCACGAGCGCGATATCGCAGGCCTCGGCTTCGATCAGCGCGGGCAGCGCATTCGCGATCGCGGACCCCGACGTCGTCACCAGCGCAACAGGTTCGCCGCTCGCTTTCGCGAGACCCAGCGCGACGAACGCCCCGCTGCGCTCATCGCTGCTCACCATCTCCACGGCAATGCGCGCGTGACGATCGAGCGCGAGACACATCGCGCTCGCACGGCCGCCGGGACACAGCACCGCGCGGCGCACGCCCGCCGCCTCCAGTGCGGCCACGATCGCATCGACCCACGCGGCGTTGAGCGAACTCGATGGCACGCACTGCGTTTCAGGCACGCTCGCCATCACGCCACCTCGAACGACGTGCGGATCGCGATCGTGCGCGCGCCATCGTGGCGGTTCGCGTCGCGCGGATCGTGTCCCGCACGCTCGGCCGCGATCATCGACTCCATGATGCGGCGCGCGCGTATCGCGCCGCGATCGATCGGCAGCAAGGCGGGTTGCGCGGCCCAGAAGTCCGCGTCGCCGATGCATGCCTGCTGCGCTTCGAGCATCGGCAAGTCCTCCAGTTCGAAGGGCTTCATCAAGCCTTCCACCGCATAGCGCACGAGCGCGCGCCCCTCGTCGCCCATCGCTTTCGGCAAACCGAACGCGAAGAAATAGTGCGTCGTACGCGCGGTTTCCGGCGTGAGCCAATGCGCCGACGGCGCGATGCGTCCGGCCTCGCGCGGCTGGCCCGCGCCGGTCACGCCCACCACGATCGTGAGCAGCCCCGGCGGCGTCCACTTGACGTCCATCCAGCGATCCACACAAGTCCCCGCTGCAATGCCGAACCCGTCCGCCACGAAGGGCTGCAAGATCTCCCCGAACACCGCGCGGCGCACCCAAACAGTCTCGCCGAGACTGCCCGCCTGCACGTCGCCGCTCGCGATGGCTTCGCTGCCCAATGTGTCGGGATGCAGAAACTGAAAGTGGCTAAGGTCGAGCAGATTGTCGGCGCTGAGCTGATAATGCGCGCGCGTTTTCAGGTAGCCATGATGCGTGTGGTTCTGCGCTGGATCGACGAAATCGAACGCGGGCAGCAACGCGATATCGGCGCGCGCGACTTCGCCGGGCCAGAACCAGACCGCGCCAAAACGCTCCACGACCGGATAGGCGCGAACGTGCGCCTGCGCAGGCACGCGGCCGTCGCCGTGCGGATTGTGAACGCAGCGGCCCGCGCCATCGAAACGCAGGCCGTGATACGGACATTCGAGCGCGCCGTCGACCACGCGTCCGCGCGACAGCGGCGCGAAGCGATGCGCGCAACGATCGTCGAGCGCATGCGCCACGCCCTCGCCATCGCGATACAACACAACGGGACGATCGAGCAGCGTGCGCGCCAGCGGCGTCGCGCCGTTCAATTCGTCGCTGAATGCGGCCACATACCAGGCGTTTAATAGAAACGACATCAAAGCTCCTATCCACGGTCTATTGCAGTGCTTTGCGCGAATTGTCGCAAAGCACAAAAATTCGTTTAAAGGCCGCATCCGGTGATTCAAACCGACCTCTGTCGCGCCTGAACGGCTTTTGCTCGGCCATGACGCGCCGCACACGCGGCTTTTTGCCGATCGAGTGTAAAGCGCGTTTTTCGCGTTCAGTTTCAATAAAGCTCATTCGGGTGCGAAGCCGCACCACGCGATGCGTAGCCGCAACTCTCAAAAAGTCTGAACTTGCCTTTCCAATTTGAAAGATTCCGCGAAGCCTTATCCATCAATCCTTTATGCGCGCCGCGCGTCAGGATTACCGCGCCGTTGATACGAAGGCGCAATAAATACCGACTTCTTCAATGAAAAGGATTTCATGTGCCGGCCCAAGCAATTAGCCACTTTCGCCAGGCAAACGTTTGATTGCCGTCCTGGATGGGGTTTTATTCCTCATCCGATGAGAAATTTCCGCGAAACAATTCCTTACAACCCTGATTTATGAACAACCGTAGTTTTCGCCATACGCGGTTCAAAGCCGCATCCATGAAATAACAAATGCGGCGCTTGAAGCCTCGCTATTGGAGAGCAAGTTGAAATTCGCTGTGTTGACTAATGATCGAAGGCTGTTCAATCTGATCTGCCTGTGCTTTCTCGACGAATTGATCGAATGCAGCTGCTTCAGCGACGACGTCGCGCTCACGCGCGCCATCTATCGCGAGGACTATCAGGCCATCATCGTGGACGCCGCCACCGGGGTCGATCCGAACCGCGCCGTGTTCGCGCGGCGCGCCTGCTACGACGATCGCCGCGCACCGCTGATCGTGGTCGGCGCGTTCGACGGCCGCGCGGATATCGAGCAGGCCTTCAATGCCGGCGCCGACGACGTGGTGCGCTCGCCCATCGACCGCAGCGAACTGGCCGTGCGCACCCATCTCGCGCGTCGCCGATTCGAAGCGGCTTCGAGCGCGCGCGCCGACGGCGAGATTCGCTTCGGACCATACCGGCTCGACCGGCGCGCGAGCACCGTGCAACTCGACGGCCGGCCGATCCGCCTGACCGTGCGCGAATTCGCGATTGCGTGGCTGCTGTTCTCGCGCGCGGGCGAATACGTGAGCCGCCGCACCATTGCAGGCGCGATCTGGAGCAGCACCGAAGACATCGTCGGGCGCACGCTCGAACAGCACATCTACAAGCTGCGTAAGAAGCTCGAACTCAGTGGCGAGGCCGGCGTGCAGTTGCGCACGATGTACGCGCACGGCTATCGCATCGAGATGGGCGACGAGCAGGAAGACAGCGTGCCCGCCGAGGCGACGCCCACGCCGCCCGCGCCCGAACTCTCCCTCGCCTTGCCCGAGCACGACAGCGCGCCCGTCGTGCGCGCGACGCGCGTGCTCGACGTCCATCACAGCAGCAGCGAAGCGGCCCGCCAGGCGCAGCCGTGGGCCGTCGAAGCCACCGAATGCGCACCCGGCTACCAGGCCAGTTTCAGCGCCGATTTCACGGCCGGCTACAGCACCACACGCACGCCCGATTGCGTCATGCCATACGGCGGCACAGCACGAACCGACAACCTCGCCGCCCACGCCGCGAACGAGCGCGAAGCGAATTGCGCGCCCGCATTGCCGCCGCGCGCGGCACGGCTCGCCAATGCGCGGCGACGCAATTGAACGATCGCGGCGCGCCATGCCTCAGAGATCCAGCACGCGCGGCGTGAGCAGGAACACGCGCTCCATGTGCGAATGGGTGTCGCTGTTGTTGCGGAACAGCGCACCGATGATCGGAATCTTCGACAGCCCCGGCACGCTCGTCACGCCGTTCGACAGATTGTCGGTGCTGTAGCCCGCGATCAGCAGACTCTCGCCTTGCCCGACCACGGCCTGCGTATTGATCTCGCTGCTCGTGATGACGGGAATGCTGTCGACCTGCTGCCCGGTAAGCTGACCGTCCTCGATATGGACGTTCATCTTGATGCGCACCTGGCCGTTCTCGTCCACGACCATCGGCAGCACGCGCAGCGAAACGCCCGTGGAAATGCTGTAAAGATCCGCCGACGTGTAACCCGACACGCGCACGAAGAAGCGCGTCTTGTTGTCCATCACCGCTTCGACGTTGTCGAGCGTCGCGACCTTCGGCGTCGCGTCGATTTTCGCCTTCGAGTCCTCCGCCGAAGCGTTGATGCGTGCGAGCAGATAGCGACCCGCATCGCCGAGCACCGCGGTCAGCGACGCGCCCACAGGCGTCGCCTGCACGACGGTCGTGCCGTCCGCGAGCGTGGTCGTGCCGAAGTTCGGATTGATGTTGCCGTCATAACCGTTCTGCTGATAAGTGCCCGTGCCGGTCTGGAAATCCAGATGGCTGTTATGCGCGCGCCAGTCGATGCCGATCTGCTGCAACAGGTTGTCGTCGATCTCGACGATATGCGCTTCGATCTCGATCAGCTTGGGCCGCGTATCGAGCTGCCCGATCAACGACGCGTACTGGTCGATGCGTTGCGGCAGATCGCGAATCAGCACGGTATTGGTGGTTGGATCGGGCTGAATCACGGGCAAGGTCAGATCGCCGCCGCTCGGCGATGTCCCCTGTCCGCTGCTGCCCGGCGCATTGGCGTAGCCCACGTTGCCCGCCGCGCCCTGGCCCGGCGCAGGCGTGCCGCTGATGAGACCGCCGAGACTCGCATCCGCGCCTTGCGGCATGTTCTGCGGCAAAGGCGGATTGAGCGAACCGCCGCCCGACGTACCGCCGCCCACGTCGGCCATTTGCGGCACGCGCTGCATGTTCGGCGACATCGCGTTCTGCGAGCCGTTCGCGCCGCCGCCCTCCTTCTGCTTCGCGTGATACATGTTCGAGAGCACCGTCGCCACGCCCGGCACCGTGATGGTGTTGCCGTCGATCTGCACCTTGTGATCGGCGGCCCACGCATTCTTGAGCTTGAATACGCGGATCACCGAACCGGTGCGCCGTCCTGCGCTATCGTCGAGACGTCGCGCCACTTCGGCCACCATCTGCACGTATTGCGGCGGCCCGTTCACGATCGCCGTGTCGCCGGCTTCGTCGTAGACCACGGGAAAGCGCCGGTCCTCGATGCCGAGCGACTGCAACGCGCCGCGCAAATCGCCAGGCGCAGCGTGATCGAGCTTGATGACCTGGTGCGTGACATCGTTGGCATTACTGATCGACAACACGCTGCCGTCGTAGAACCACACAAAGCCGAACGTCGAAGAGAGCGTGTCGAGAAAACGTTGCGGCGACATATCGAAGCGCCCCGTCACGGTGCCCGCGACGTTGTTGGCGATCGAAGCCGCCACGCCCTGGCTCGCAGTGAAGTCGCGCAGCACGTCCTTGAGGTCCTTACCCTCGACGGCGACATGGACCGTCGAACTGCGCCAGCGCACCGGCGCGGCGCTGGCCGTGTCGAATGGCGCAAGCGCCAGCGTCGCCGCGAGCCACGCGGCGCAAAACAGCGTTTTCGATTTCATGGAGTCGATCGTGATAATGGAACGAAGGTTCAAGCGAAGAAGCGGATAAAACGGGTGGCGTCAGCGTTCGAGCGTTTCCGAGGGCGCTTCGTGAAACTGCTTGCGATAACCGTTGACGAGCGTCGAGCGGTTCTGCACGCCCCATTTGTTCGCGGCCACCAGCACGCCGCGATCGGCGGCATAGGCGCGCTCGGTCAGCTCGGCGCGAATGCGCTCCATGCGTTGACGGCGGATCAACTCGCTCGGCGAAAGACCGAGAAAATTCTTGAAGGCGCTTTGCAGCGCGCGCTCGGTCACGCCGATTTCCGCGGCGATCTCGCGCACCGAGAGATCGGGCCGATCGAGATTGTCGAGCACATACGAATACGCACGCCGATAACGCGCGGGCAAGCGCGCACCCACGTCGTCGAGTTGCGGGCCGGGCTTCGACACACGGCTCGCGAGCGGCATTTGCAGACTCGCATCCTCGCGCAGACACTGCATCGCCACCAGCGCGTAACGGCTGTACAAGGTCAGCGACTCCTGCGCGCGCCCCTGCGCCTGCCGCGTTTTGGCCGCGCAATACAGGTATTCGATGTGACGATGCCCAATCGCGCCCGCACGCACGAGCGGATGCAGCGGCTCCAGCATCGCGTGCGCGTAGTGCGGTTGCGCGCCCGCGAGCGCGGCCAGCGCGATCTCCAGCCGCAACGTACGCTGATAATCGCCGACGCCCTGCTCGCGCGCCCAGTTCAGATGGTGCTGCAGGCCGCCGATGGCATTGCGATCGGCCAGCGCGGCGAGTTGCAGATGACGCAGATAGTCGATGCGCGCGCGCAGCAGCGGCACACGCACGGCGCGCAGCACCTCGTCCTGCGTGCGCGCCGTCACGCCCGCCGCGCCCGATTGCCAATAAACGTGATCGCTCAATTCGCTCGCGCAGCGCAAGGCCGTTTGCACTTCCAGATCGAAGCGCAACGTGGCGGCGAGATCGTGCCAATGGCCGTCCGTATCGTCCACGTCTTCATCGAGGCGATGCACGAACTCGTCGAGCGCCTGCAAGGCCTCGCTGGTTCGCCCCAGTTCATGCAGCGCGCAGACGATGCCGAAGCGCGCCTCCGCCGCGCGTGCCGGCTCGATGCCGGGTTCGTCGACCACACGCGCGAAGCACGAAAGCGCGGTGCCGATCCGATGCCGGAACAGCGCCTGCCACGCCGCATTGCGGCACGACGAGGCGCGTATGTCACGCTTCGAACTCCGAATCAGTTTGAGCGAGCGCCGATAGGCTTCCTCGGCTTCCACTTCGACGCCCAGCAGCAGTTGCAGATCCGCGTGCAATTGAAGGCCATGCAACGCCTGTTCGCCCATGCCGGCCGCATTCGTTTCGTCGATCCAGCGGCTCGTCAGATGCGAGGCGGCCAGCAGCTTGCCCTCGCGCAACGCGAATCCGAAACGTTCGGCCTGATTTGCTGGCACGACCGGATCCGGCGTGGCGAGTGAAGAAACCAGCGGGAAATACAGCATCGAAAACATAATCGACTCCTTGGTTGCATGGCACGCTGGCTGACACGGCGCGCATGAACTCAATGTACCGGAGCGATTTAGTCAGAACTTCAATTAATCTGATTTTTAGGCTCTATTTGAGGACTGTTGAGATTCGAAGCGGGATTTGTTGAGGATGTTCCCGGAGCAGGCGCGATATTTTTGCTTTCGGCATTTCCATTCGTCATCGTGCGCAAATCCTCGGCGAAACCGCGCAAGGTAATCTGCTCTTTCACCTGATCGACGAATATCCCCGCAAAGAGCGCGAGCATCAGCACGGTGACAGCGCCCTTCACGGGCTGACTCAAGGTCATGAGATCGAGCTTCGACGCCGATTTCGCCGCAAAACCAAAGGCAAAATCGATCAGCAGCAGAATGAACATCATGGGCGCGGCGAGCTTTGCGATCGTCTGCATCAGCGTATCGGTCTGGTGCAATACGAACGATTCGAGAATATTGCCCGCCACCGGCGTAGACGACGTCAACGGCCACCAGTGATACGACTCATACAGCGTGCCGAGCAAAAACGTCATGCCGCCCAACGCCCAGAACGATACCGATGCAATCTGCGCGAGCAGCGTGGCCGTGGGTGTCGATTGCTCCTGGCGCATCGGATTCGTAATCTGCACGTTGTTATAACCGGTCAGGTCGTCGATATAGGTGCCCGCGCCTTCGGCCACCCAGAACACGATCGACGCCGCGTAACCGAGCACCACGCCGATCATCGCCTCGCGCAAACCGACTTCGAACAGCTTCACGCCGTGCAACTCCTGAATGAACGAAATGGGCTGCCCATACGCCACCCACGAACTGAACAGCACGACCACGGCGTTGCGCACGACGCCCTGCATCACGCCGTCCGCGGTGGGCGGAAACATGAACATGATGATGAAAAGGCGCAGCGAACACACGCCGAGCAGCGTGATATAGCCGACGATCAGCGTGCCGAGTTGCGGCAGCGCGGAAACAATATCGTTCATGCGGCCACGCCCCGCTCGCGAAAGCGCCGTGCGAGCGCGGCTTCTTCGGCCTCTTCGTCGGCGGCGTCGCTGGCCGCTTCGTCCTGCTTGCGGAGAATCTGCGTGATGCGGTCACCGCACAGGTCGATGCGTCCCAGGTTCTGCTCGATCTCGCGGCGCGTTTGCGTCATCGCGTCTTCGCTCTCACGCACCAGCGTTTGCGCTTGGGCGAGCGCGGCGTCGAGCACGCGCAGCTTGTCGGTGACCACGTCGATATAGCGGCGGCACGCGGTCAGCACGTCGGGCGCGAACGCTTGCGCGCCCGTCATCATCGATTCGATGCGGTGTTCGTAGAAGCGCAACACCTCGGCTTCGCGCGCGACTTCCTGCGCCTTCGCCTCGCGCGCGCGTTCGCGTTCGGCCAGCGCGTTGCGATGCGCGGCGAGCGTCGCGCGCAACGTGTCGTCCAGACGGCGGCGGCGTGCGAGCGAACGCTCCAGCGCCATCACGCGCCGGCCCGCGCCGCTTCTCGTGGCGGCGCTCATCCGCCCGTCTCCGCGAGCGCATAGAGTTGCGCTTCGGTATCGCCCGGCGGCGCGTATTCGTCGGTGCGCTGCGAGAGAAACGCCTTGATCGCAGGCGCTTTCGCGATGGCTTCGTCGGCGAGCGCATTGCCGCCCGGCTGATATTCGCCGATCTGCAACAGCATCTCCACCTCGCGATGCTGCGCCATCAATTCGCGGATGCGCGCCGACGCGCCCACGAACGAACCGGGCACCACTTGCGGCATCACGCGCGACAGACTTGCGAGCACGTCGATGGCGGGATACTGATTCTTCGCCGCAATCTCGCGCGAGAGAATCATGTGGCCGTCGAGAATACCGCGCACTTCTTCGGCGATCGGATCGCTGCCGCTTTCGTCTTCGGCGAGCACGGTGTAGAGCGCGGTGATCGACCCCGTCGCGCCCATGCCCGCGCGTTCGAGCAAACGCGGCAGCTCCGCGAAGATCGACGGCGGAAAGCCGCGCCGCGCGGGCGGCTCGCCCGCGGCGAGTCCGATCTCGCGTCCGGCGCGCGCGAAACGCGTGAGCGAATCCATCATCAGCAGCACGCGCTGGCCGCGGTCGCGAAAGTATTCGGCGATCGCGGTGGCCACATAGGCGGCTTTGGCGCGCTCCATCGACGAACGGTCCGAGGTCGCGCACACCACAACGGAGCGCGCCATGCCTTCTGGGCCGAGAATCAGCTCGACGAATTCGCGCACTTCGCGCCCGCGCTCGCCGATCAGCGCGATCACATTCACGTCGCACGACGCGCCGCGCGCGAACATGCCGAGCAGCGTGCTCTTGCCGACGCCCGCGGGCGCGAAGATGCCCATGCGCTGACCTTCGGCGAGCGTCATCATCGCGTCGACCACGCGCACGCCGGTGGGCAGCGGCGCGTCGATCATGCGGCGGCTCATGGGATCGGGCGGCGACGCGAAGATCGGCCGCATTTCGTCGGATTCGATGGGCGGGCCGCCGTCCACGGGCTCGCCGAGACTGTCGATCACGCGCCCGAGCAGCATGTCGCCGACCTTCACGGCGAGCGGCCGCGCGAGCCCGATCACGCGCGTCGAGCGCGAGATGTGTTCGAGTCGCGCAAACGGCGAAAGCAGCGCCACGTCGCGCGTGAAACCGATCACTTCCGCGTGCTGCAGCAATTCGCCATTGGGCGCGCGCAACTCGCACAGTTCGCCGAGCGAGAGGTCGAGGCCGCCGACCTTGATGAGCGTGCCAATCACTTCGAGCACCTTGCCCGTGCGCGCCACGGCGGGCGCGGCGAGAATCTCGCGCTCGATGTCGTCGGTCAGGCGTTCGAGGTCCACGCTGTGTGCCGTCCACGACGCGCTCATACGGCCTCCGTCGCGGACGCTTCGCCCGCGCTTTGTTCTGGTCTTTCGTCGGCGCTTGAACTGTCGAACGCCTCGGCCGACGTATGCGCCGAGCGCTTGAGCGCGCGCGACACCGCGCTGCGCATCGCGCGCAACTGCATGTCGAGGCTGGCATCGACGGTGCCGAAATCGGTTTCGCAGACGCAACTGCCGGGGTCGAGCTGCTTGTCCGCAATCACCGACATCGGAATCGCCTGGCCCAGATCGCGCCAGCGTGCGGCGAGCCGGTCGAAAGCCGCTTTCGCGCCGTCGAAATCGCCGGGACAGACGGCCACGCGGAGATACGTCGCGCCATCGACGATACGATCGACGGTCGCGAGCGCGCGCTCGAACAGCGCTTCGTGCGACTCCACGCGCACGATCTGCTCGACCGCCGTGGCGACGATGTTCGCGAGGCGTTCACGCATGCTCGACTGCAGCCGGTTCTGCGCGTCGGCGGCGTGCGCGAGACGCTCCATCCAGTCCGCGAGCGCGCGCTCGCAACCGTCGCGATAGCCCTGCTCGCTCGCTTCCGCGTAGTCGCGCTGCGCGTTCGCGACGATGTCGGCCGCTTCGTCGCGCGCGTGGTCGATCAGCGTTTGCGCCTGCGCGCGCGCCTCGTCGAGCAACGCGGCGCGCTCTTCGACGAGCGCGGCGCGCGCGGCGTCGAGCG
>NZ_JAAGPN010000148.1:0-20503 GCF_017104805.1 Paraburkholderia sp. Ac-20347
GCGGCCCGCGAACGCCCGCGCCAAGCGACGCGTGGCCGCCGAAAGGCTGCTGCGGCGGGCGACGGCGCGCGGCGCGCTGAGCGCCACTATCGCGCGCATTCCGGGCATTTACGCGGCGACGCGCCTGCCGCTCGCCCGGCTGGAGAAACGCACGCCGGCGCTGCTCGAAGCCGACGACGTCTACACGAGCCACATCCACGCCGACGATCTGGCGGCCATCATGCTGCGGCTCGCCACGCACGGACGCCCGGCGCGCGTGATCCACGCGTCGGACGATAGCGAAATGAAAATGGGGGCGTATTTCGACCGGGTCGCCGATGCCTTCGGACTCGCACGAGCGCCGCGCGTGAGCCGCGCGCAGGCGGAACGCGAGCTCGATCCGGTCCTGCTTTCGTTCATGCGGGAGTCGCGGCGGCTCGACAACGCGCGCCTGAAGCGCGAGTTGCGCGTGCGCCTGCGTTACCCCGACGTGGATGCGTTCCTGCGCACGCTGCCGCCGCGCCCTTGAGCGGGCGGGCGGCATGGCGCAAGCGTGCCGTTCACGTGATGGCCGGCAGCGCCTCGAGCAGGAGGAAGCAGAACAGGGCGCCGAGCAGGACCCCGATCAGATTCGGATGATAGCGATGCCGCAAATGCATCCACGCGAGCAGGCCGCCGATCAGGACCGCTCCCAGTCCCACGAAAAGCATCAACACGGTTGGAATGTCGTATGTGCCGTTGATGATCATGATCCCCCCTCCTTGCAACTTGTAATCGTTGTTTAAACGAGTATAGGGCGGTTTGTCAGCAACAGCATGCTGCGGCGCGGCAAAAACGGGGCCGTTTCGCGGGCCTTTGTGGGGCAACGCACCGAGCGGCGGGGCCGCGCGGTCGCGCCTGTGGTTTACCCCTTGTTGCGCAGTGCGTCGAGCGCGACGGCGTCGAGCCAGCGCCAGGCGCCCGGCGCCAGATCGTCGGGCAGCGCGTAGCCGCCGATCCGCTCGCGATGCAGCGCCTCCACGCGGTTGCCGGCCGCGGCCACCATGCGCTTGACCTGGTGATACTTGCCTTCGAGCACGCTCAGTTCGAGCGTGTGCTCGCCGCGCGCCTGCGCCGAGACCGCCGCGCTGGGCTCGCGCTCGCCATGCAGCAGCACGCCTTCGCGCAGCGCGTTCAACTGCGTGTCGTCGATCGGGTGCTTCGTGGTCGCGACGTAGAGCTTCGGCACCTTGCGCTTCGGCGACGTGAACGCGTGCACGAACTGGCCGTCGTCGGAGAGCAGCAGGAGGCCGGTCGTGTCCTGATCGAGCCGGCCCACGCATTGCACGTTGCGCGCGGCGAAGGGCGGCGGCAGCAGGTGAAACACGCTCAGATGATGCTGCGGATCGCGCGAGCATTCGTAGCCCGCGGGCTTGTTCAGCACGACATACGCCTGCGCGTGGAACGGCCAGTCGGCGCCGTCGACGCTGAACACGAGCCCTTCGGTGTCGAAGTCGGCGTTGGGGTCGTTGCACGGCGCGCCCGCGACGGCGACGCGTCCTTCCGCGACGAGCGAGCGGCACTGGCGGCGCGAGCCGAAGCCCTGGGTGAAGAGAATGCTTTCGAGATTCATGAGGTGACGCTGGCGGCGGAAAACGGCTGAGGGCTGCTGCAAATCGCAGCATTTTAGCGACTGCGCGCCGCTGCGCCGTTTTCTCACGCGCTCCCGAAGATGACGACAGCCTTGCGATCACTGTCGAATTCGCTTGCGATGCTGTTCGCTTAGCGACGTGTTTTGCGCGGATGGCGTAACGTACCGCGATGAACCGGTACGCGTCGCGCCCCGCGCGGCGGCCTCCGTGGCCCGTTCACATTCCCCCTTTTCTCGAGCGTAGCGCGCCCGGCACCGCGCGCTGGCCGCTGCGCGCGGCAACCGATACGGAGGACAGTATGGCGAAGACGATCGCGGATCATCTGGCGAAGACGCTCGAAGCAGTCGGCGTGGAACGCATCTGGGGCGTCACCGGCGACAGCCTGAACGGGCTGTCGGCGAGCTTGCGCAAACTCGGCACGATCCGCTGGATGCACACGCGTCACGAGGAAGTGGCCGCCTTCGCGGCCGGCGCCGAAGCCGCCGCGACCGGCCGGCTCGCGGTCTGCGCGGGCAGTTGCGGTCCCGGCAACCTGCATCTGATCAACGGACTCTACGACGCGCACCGCAACCGCGCGCCCGTGCTCGCGATTGCCGCGCACATTCCGTCGACGGAAATCGGCCTCGGCTACTTTCAGGAAACGCATCCGACCGAACTGTTCCGCGAATGCGCGCACTACGTCGAACTCGTGACGAACGCCTCGCAGTTTCCGCGCGTGCTCGACACGGCGCTGCGCACGGCGATCGACCAGAAGGGCGTCGCGGTGATCGTGCTGCCGGGCGACGTGGCGCTGCTCGACGCGCCCGAGGAGGATCCGACCTGGGCGCAGACGTCGCGGCCCGCGACGCTGCCCTCGTCGGCGGACATCGACCGGCTTGCCGATCTGCTCAATCGCTCGGACGCCGTCACGCTGCTGTGCGGCAGCGGCTGCAAGGGCGCGCACGACGAAGTGGTGGCGTTCGCCGATGCGCTCGGCGCACCGACCGTGCATGCGCTGCGCGGCAAGCAATACGTCGAATGGGATAACCCGTTCGACGTGGGCATGACCGGGCTGATCGGCTTCAGCTCGGGCTATCACGCGATGATGTCGTGCGACACGCTGGTGATGCTGGGCACCGACTTTCCGTATCGCAACTTCTATCCCGCCGACGCGAACATCGTACAGATCGATCGCGACGCCGCGGCGCTCGGCAAGCGCGCGCCGCTCACGCTCGGCCTCGTCGGTGATGTGCGCGAGACCTTGCGGGCGCTCGCGCCGAAGCTCACGCGCAAGACCGATCGCCGCTTTCTCGAGCGTGCGCGTGCGCATTACGCCGACGCGCGCAAGAGTCTCGACGACCTCGCGCGTCCGGCGCCCGCGGGCAAGCCGCTGCATCCGCAATATGTGGCCGCGCGCGTCGATGCACTCGCGGAGCCCGATGCGATCTTCGCCGTCGACGTCGGCACGCCCACGCTCTGGGCCGCGCGCTATCTGACGATGAACGGACGCCGCCGTCTGCACGGCTCGTTCAATCACGGCTCGATGGCGAACGCGATGCCGCAGGCGCTCGGCGCGCAGGCCGCGCACGCGGGGCGTCAGGTGATTTCGCTGTCCGGCGACGGTGGCCTGTCGATGCTGATGGGCGATATTCTCTCGGCGCGCCAGCTCGATCTGCCGATCAAGATCGTTGTCCTGAACAACAGCTCGCTCGGCTTCGTGGCGATGGAGATGAAAGCGGGCGGCTATCTGGAGACGGGCACCGATCTCATCGCGACCAATTTCGCCGATATCGCCAGGGGCGCGGGGATTTTCAGCGTGCGCGTGGAGACCTCCGAAGCGCTCGACGACGCGCTGCGCACGGCGTTCTCGCACGACGGCCCGGCGCTCGTCGACGTGGTGACGACGAAGCACGAACTCGCGATGCCGCCCAAGCTGCAATGGGCGCAGGCGAAGGGCTTCAGTCTGTACATGCTGCGCGCGGTGCTGAGCGGCCGCGGCGACGAGGTGGTGGAACTGGCGCAGACGAATCTGCGCTGAGCGCGCCGCCGCTGAAACCGTTGAAACGACAAAGCCCCGCGAGAGCGGGGCTTTGTGCGTGGATTCTGGTGCTCGGGCCGGAATGGATTTGTCGGTCGAATGCCAGGGTGGATATGGCGTCTGTGGAATTTAAATTTCATAAAACCCCCAAAAAAACCCCCAACTCTGCCTTGCTTGGGGCGCCGAGCTCAATAGGTCCCCTCGATGTTCGGCGAGACGCGAAATCACAGTAGAATGATTTAGGCCGCGCCCGATCGACGGATCGAAAACCGGGTTCCCTCACCTGGCAGGCGCGGCTTCCTTTATGGGGGGATTGCGTCTGAGGGGGCGCATGTGAGTACCGAGGAACCTCGTCGGCGACGGGGGCGGCCCCGTGTCGGCGACAGTCCGGCTCAAGCCGCCGCGTTCGAAGCAATTCAACGTGCTGGGATTCAGTTGCTTTTCTGGGGCTTCCCGCTCCGGAGAAGAGTCGCGCCTGTGCTTTCTCGCTTGGCCGCCGAAGTGCTAAAGACCGATCGCGGACCGGTGTCACTCTCGCCTGATCGTATTGAGCAGATCATCGAGCGTCCCCGCGAATGTTACGGGCGCGAGATGCGTCCTGCTTGGGGACACTACACGCAGGAGACATTAGAAAGGCGCCGGCCGCCCGTATTCTCTCTCGAAGAGCTCGCCCGCATTCTTCTGGGGAACAGAGGAGAGTGGCCCGACGACGGAACCGGGCAAGTTCTGATCCATGGTGACCCAGAGCTGACTCCAAAGGCTCATGCCGCATACCTTGCGAATCGCTTGACTGTGAAGCGCCGCTAATCACCGGACGTTTGCTCAAACGTGGTAATTAAATAGCGCCGTTCGCGCGCCACTCATAACCTTTCGCCATGTTCAACGGACCGCAAAGGTTTTCACATGGCAACCACTTTGGTAGGCGCGACGCCTGATGTTCAGCCGCTCCCGCTTGACGGTTTTATTCGTTGGAATGACCTCAAGCGACTTGTCCCCCTTAGTCACGAATCCGTACGCAAACGGGAAATGAAGGGCCACTTCCCGAGGCGCGTTCGGCTCGGCTCCGCGCGCTGTGTCGGCTGGCCGAACCGTGAAATTCATCGCTGGCTGGCGGATCCGGACGGGTATCGGGCGGAGGGCTGAGCATGGCGACGACCCTGCAAAACACGGCGGACCATGGCGCTCCCGCCGCAGAGTTGGTCCATGTCCGCGATGGCGATCTGGTGACGGATTCGCTGACGATTGCCCACGAGTTTGGGCGGCGCCACGACAACGTGCTACAGACGCTCGACTCCCTGCTGTCGGACGGCACAGTTAGCGGCCTTGAATTCAAGGCCGCTGAGTATTTTGACGAGCAGCGCAAACCGCGGCGGATGGTTGAACTAACTGAGCGTGGCGCGCTAATCGCCATGCCGTTTATCGGTGGTCGCAAAAGCCGTATCGGCCAAGCTCGGCTTGTCGATGCGTTCATGGCATTGCGCGCCCGGGCAAGTGCACCTATGGACCTCGCAAATCCAGACACCCTGCGCGCCTTGCTGCAGTCTCTCGCTGGCCAGTCGCTTCAACTTCAGCAAAAGGTCGAAACATTAGAGCCCCAAGCGCGCGCCTTTGCGAGCCTAAGTGCGTCTCACGGCTCGTTGTGCATCACCGATGCTGCGAAGAACCTCGGCGTGCGGCCGAAGATGCTCTTTTCATGGCTGTCGCAGCGCGGCTGGATCTATCGTCGAGGAGTCGAATGGATCGCGTACCAAACAGCGCTTGAGCGCGGCCTGGTGGAGCATCGGGTAACGACGATCCATCGCAACGACGACAGCGTCAAAGCGACAACTCAAGTTCGTGTCACGGCTAAAGGTTTGGCGATGCTAGCGAAGAAGCTGGCGGAGACTGCATGATGACAATCCCATACGAAGCAGCGATGCTTTGCGGCCACCGCAAACTTAATCTCGCTGATCTTGCGCGATCCCACACGGTGTACCTGGGCGCGGCTATCCTGAGGGTTGCCGACGCTTGCATGCTATTGGGGTTTCGCTATACTGTTCCCGTGGCCGAGACAACGGCCAACGGGATTGGCGTCCCGAATGTTCCGTGGCGGACTGCCGCCACTGCGCGGTTTTTTTACGTCCGTACGCTTTGTCCCCCCTTCAATGGTCGGGCCTTGGTGAGGGAGCGCTTGCGCTCGCCGGTTCCCACGGACGCCGGTACGCCAACCTTGTCATGTGCCCGGCCACCCCGATTGGCGTCGGCGGCCGGGTTTGTCAAACCTGTCCGTGGAGGCCGCTATGCGCGCTAATGCCGCCGCTCGTCTCGAGCAAACCCAATCCTATTTCCTCACCCGCGAACCCCATCGTCGCGAAAGCAATCTTCTCGTTTGGGTCGGTGACGACATCGGCCAACGCCGTGACGGCGACGTCACCGTTCGATTTAAGTATGCTTCGCGGGATCCCAAAACATGGACTGGCACTTGGGAAGTCCCTCTTGACGGTGCGCTTGCCGTCGCGGGGTTGATCGATGAGGAGGGCCTATTCCAGATCGAGTCGGCGCTCGCACACGCTGCTCAGAATGGTTGCTTGTCCCCATCCGATCTTGCGATTTGGGACGCGTACGAACCTCCGATTGCTCGAAAGTGGTTGCCCGTAGCCTACGTCGAGAGTCATTGTGGTGGTAGCCGTTCCGAGGTCATCGGCTCACCAGCGCGCGGTCATCACGTCGCAATGTGCGCGGCGCAAGACCTCTGTGATTCCGTATCCGGCGTAGGGTACACCGCGCGGCTTTTGACCGATCGCGACGATCGCACTCGCGTGCCGCGCCTTCACGCCTGAGTTTTCAATGCCGATTGTCAACGGTCCGCGTCCTGATCGTGATTTCACGATCGTTCGCAACGCTGTCATTAACGATACCCGGCTGTCGCTCGCGGCACGCTTCATCTTGATCTATCTACTTAGCAAGCCGGAGAGTTGGGCCGTGAGTCCCCAGGACCTTGTGAATCAGTCTAGGGACTCAGCCCGGCCATCCGGGAAAAAGGTGATCTACGCTGCGCTGGATGAACTGATTAACGTTGGCTATGTGCATCGACGCCGACTCGCGAAGGGCGGCGTCGAATACACCGTCTATCACCTCCCGCAGTCTACGTGTACGCAGGTGAGTCCTTCCGAAAATATCGAGCCAGGCCCCGCCGGCGTTCCACTTTGCCCAAATGGAAAAGTGGCTTTTGACCCACTTTGCCCAAAGGGAAAAGTCCCAAAGGGAAAAGTCCCAAAGGCGCCACTAGTAAAGACTGAAGTTGTAGAAAAAACTGAAGTTAAGGAAAAGCCGGAGCCGCTCCGCGTGGTGACGAAGAGATCAGGAGAGAAGAAGTTGCCGTTCAAAGCTTTCATCGAGAGTTGCAAAGCTAGAGGAGAGCAGGTGATTCCAGATTCCGATCCCATATTCACCTACGCCGATCGCTCGGGTATTCCCCATGACGTTCTTTTGCTGGCGTGGCAGGTATTCCGGGACAAATATCTCGCCGATGAAGCCAAGCAGCAGATCGACTGGCGAGCCACATTCAGAAGTTCTGTACAGGGTAGCTGGTTTCGATTGTGGTTCTTCGATCAAAGCACCGGCGAATGCAGGCTTACCACGGCCGGGGAACAAGCAAAGCGGAATTACCAGAGGGCCGCATGATGAGCGAATTCGACCTTCAGCGGTCTGCGCTACATTCCGTCGAAGCCGAGCAGAGTGTCATCGGTGCACTACTCCTCGACAATGATGCGGTTGACCGGATTGATGGTCTGCGCGCCGAGCACTTCTACCGCGCGGATCATCGAGTGATTTTCGGCAAGGTCACGGAGATGATTATCGCGGGCGGTGCAGACGTGGTGACGGTCTACGCTGCATTGCAGGCGAGCGGCAAGGCCGAGCAAATTGGCGGCTTGGCCTACCTCAACGCGTTAGCTCAAAACACTCCCGGCTCGGCAAACATCGCCCGCTATGCCGGCATAGTACGCGACCGTGCGCAGAAGCGCGGCCTGCTGGCGGTGGCATCCGAGATTCGCGAATCTATCGGCGCGAGGCCCGACGAAGCGGTCACACTCATAGACCGGGCTGCATCAGCGCTGGAGGCGCTCTCCGATGGCGTGGTGAAGCAGGAGCCGAAACCCATCGCGCAGGGGCTGGCGGAGCACCTCGCGGAACTGGAGCGCCGCTCGAGCGGCACGTCGCCTGCGCTCTCGACTGGCTTTGCCGACCTCGACAAGCGTCTGAACGGCGGATTGCGGCCCGGCTGGCTCACAATCCTCGCGGCGCGTCCGGGCATGGGGAAAACGGCGCTGGGCCTGAATGTCGCCGCCCACGTGGCCGCCAGCCGTAGCGTGCTCGTTCTCAGCATGGAAATGCCTGAGAGCGAGGTCCACGACCGGATGATTGCTTCGCTGGGTCGCGTGCCGCTCTCGCAGGTGATGGAGGCACCCGCGGCCGACAACGAATTCTGGGGGCGAGTCACGGTAGCGGCGCAGAAGGTCACGGAGCTGACGCTGCACGTTGACGACCAGGCCGCATTGCGGTTGCAGGACGTGCGCGCGAAGGCGCGCATGGTGAAGCGCCGGCATGGCCTCGACCTGCTCGTTATCGACTACTTGCAACTGATGGCGGGCGAGGGCGCGAACCGTAACGCGGAGATTGAGGGTATCTCGCGCGGGCTCAAGGCGCTTGCGAAAGAGTTGGGCGTCGCTATCCTCTGTCTCGCGCAGCTCAATCGGCGCGTGGAGGATCGCGGTGGGATGCCGAAGCTTTCCGACCTGCGCGACTCGGGCGCCATTGAGCAGGACGCCGACGCCGTGCTGTTCATTCATCGAGAAGAGATTTCAAACCCGGACGCGGGCGAGCAATGGCAGGGTTTCGCCCAAGTGCGGGCCGCTAAATTCCGGCACGGCCGTACTGGCGACCTCGCACTCACTTATCGCGGTGAGTATGTGACGTTTGAAAACCATGATGGGCCGTGGCCCGCGTTTCCAGCGGGGCGAAAGGCTTGCAATAAGGGGTTCAATTGATGAGGTGCGAGGTGCGAGAGCTGGGCGACGATGACGTAGCTGTCGCGCTTGCAAATGCGGAACTCAGTGACCATGCGCGGTCCAGGCCCCGGATTCTGGACTTCCGCCAATGGCGGAAGTGTGATCACGCGCCTTTCAGCAAGCCGATAGACCGAGCGCTTCACGTCATCGTGTCGTGACTCGACCAAATCGGCGATTTCGCGGCTCGACATCGTCGGCGTTGCCCCGGCGATCAACGAAGACATGCGACCTCCGCGGCGGTCGGACTGACGCACACTGACTTTTAGCAAAAACCGAGCGTTCGCCCTGACGGGGTCAGTTGCCAGGCTGCGGGCGACGCGATCGAATTTTCTGCGATGTAGGAAATCCAGACGCCGCTGCGACGTCGAGTGCGCTTACCTTTCGTGTATTTCAGGAGCAGTACGCGCGCGCGCGCGTGGCGATGGCGAAAATGTTTCGGCAAGCTCATTCGGTGCTCGTGGCTGCTGCCAATCGTGCGCGGGAAAGTGCGTACCGAAATGCTTAGCCTACATGTTGCAATTCATGATTATTTTCAGAAGGTGAACACACATGGCGGTCCGCATCCCGACATACCAGCAGCAGACGTCGATTCAGGACGGCACGCCGATCCCGAGCGTGCCGCTTGACGTTCCTCGTTCGACGCTCGGGCAGTCGATCGGCCAAGCCGCGCAGGCCGTCACCGATTACGCACAGGCGCAGCAGCTCATCCAGAAAGATGCGGCGGCAACTGAAACGGCGCGCGTGACGTCGCAGGTCGGGCTGCAGCTGAATCAGGCCAGGAGCGACGCGGTCACGAGCGCGCAGCCGGGCGGCTATGGCCTGACGCAAGGGTTCCAGCAGACGTTCGACAAGATCCGCACGGACACGCTCGCAGACGTCTCGAATCCCTACGCCGTGAAGGCGCTGAATCTGTATTTCGACCACCAGCAGCTCACGTATGGGGCGTCGATGCAGGACGCCGAGAACGGCATGCGCACGAAGTACATCGCGCAGAATCTCGGCGACACGGCGGACAACGTGACGCGCACGATCGCGCAGGATCCGTCACAGTACACCGCGTCGCTCGCGCCGCTCGTCGGGACGATCAACGGCCTCGATGGTATCGACGGCAACACGAAAGCCGCGCTGGTGAGCAAGTTCACCCAGCAGGCCGCGTTCGCCGCCGGCGCGCGCGTGGCGCAGGACAACCCGAACGGCTTCATCAATGCGTTCCAGACGCCCGCGGACAAACCGATGCCGGCCGGGTTCGAGTGGATGCGCAGCATCGACGGGCAGAAGCTCAATCTGTTGCAGAACCACGCGCAGGGCCTCGCTGCGCAGCAGCAGAACGCCGCTGACGCGGCCGCCGTGCAGCGCGAGAACGCGGGCGCGGACGCTTTCAATCAGGCGCTCGACCTCGTGAATCAGGGCAAACAGCTCAGTCTGCCGTATCAGACTTCGTTGCTCGCGGCGACGCAGGGCACCGCCGTTGGCGCGCAGACGCAGCAACTGATCCAGCAGTCGGCGCGGAACATGGGTTTCGTCAGCATGCCGCTGCCGCAGCAGCACGCGTCGATCCAGTCGGACCAGGCAGCCGCCGCGACGCCCGGCATCGGCACCGATCCAGCCACAGCAGCAGCCGTGGCGGCGCGGCAGAAGATGTACACGGCGAGCGTCGAGGCGTACAAAACCGATCCGTGGAATGCGGCGCTCGATCGCGGCGTGATTCAGCAGATCCCACAGGTGGATACCTCTAGCGTCGGCGCGATGATGAATTCGCTTTCGGCGCGTGCGGCAGCGGTTGGCACCGTCGAGAACGCGGCGGGACGCCGCGTGTCGCTGCTCACGCCTGACGAGTCGTCGCAGGTTCTTCAGCAGGTGCAGGCGTTCCCGATCGACCAGAAGGCGCAGGTGCTCGACTCGATGGGTGGCGTGTTTGGTCAAGCCGCCCGCATCAACGATCTGGCCCAACAGTGGAAGGACAAAGATCCTGTCATGGCGCTCGCTCTCAAAGCGGGCGCTGGCGGTGGAAACGGTGATCCGCTGAAAACCAACAGCGGTGCGCCTGTGAGCGCGTTCATTTTGAATGGCGCGCAGGCGCTCAAGGACAAGCTGGTGAAATTCGATGAAACCGTCGGCAGTGGCGTGCAGGCGACGATCGCAAAGAAGGTCGACGGCGCACTGCCGCCGCAACAGGCCGATGACGCGAAGCAGATGGCGTTTTACATCGCCGCAGGCAACGCGCGGTACTACGGCCGTTCGGCCCCGGATTCGAACGACATTCAGGCGGGCATCGATGCCGCGACAGGCGGTATCGCAGACACTGGCGGCCTGCGGCCGAACGGCGACTCGAACACCGTAGCCATGCCGTACGGCTGGCGTGAGGACGATTTCCAGAACGCGGTGAAGACGGCCGGCGCGGGCAACATCGAGAACACGATAGGCGGCAAGCCCATCGATACGGTGTATGCGAACGGCTCAGCCATCCCGGTCAGCGACTTCATGGCGAAATTTCCCAGCTACCAGCTCGTGCGCGTTGGCGTGCGCGGCACGTACGCGGTGTCGAGCGGCTCGAAGTTCGTGATGGACGCGAGCGGAGCCCCCATACGAGTGCACCTGACGCTTGCTCAGCCAGCCACTTCAGTGGCAGATCCGACCACTGGATTTCCTGTGCCTTAGCCATCGCAGGATGGTGCAAGTGTAATGGGAAATTATTGTCTTACAGTTAAATAGGTCTACTAATGACAGTCGAGTCTTCCGTTCAGGACGTTACGTATGAAATGGATGGTGTAACGCTTGCGTTCCCCATTCCGTTTTATTTTCTCGACACCGCGCACGTTTACGCGGACTTCATCGATTCTGCCGAAAACCTTACGTCCCTCGTCAATGGTACGGACTTCACTGTCACAGGCGCAGGCGATGAGGATGGCGGAACGCTCACGCTGGCGTTGGCGAAAGCAGCACCCTACAACCTGCACATCTATCGCGACGTTCCTGTCACTCAGGAAACGGCGTATCAGCAGAACAGCGCTTTCCCCGCGAAAACCACTGAGACTGCGCTCGACAAGTTGACGATGATCGCGCAGCAGAACGCGAGCGCCGTTGAAAACTCGATCCGCTATCCGCTCAACGAATATGGCACCGACGGCACGCTTCCGAACAAGACTGAGCGCGCAGACACAGTGCTCGGGTTTGATAGCGCGGGCTCGCAAGCACAGTATCCATTGCCGGCTTCTGTTGGCGCGGGCGACCTGCGGATTGAGGACTGGACGGCGGCCGTCGACTTTGTTGCGGGCACTTCCAACTCGGTACCGCTCTCGCGCAACTACACGACCAAAGCGAATCTCGGCACGGTCGTGATGGATTCGGTACCGCAGGACCCGAATTCCTATTCGATCGACGACGGATCTCTCATCTTCAACCAACCGATCCCAGATCACATTTCACGTATCTGGTGCATTGGTGGCACGTCGCTATCACTCGGTAAGGCGGCGAGTGGAAGCGTCGGCGCGGACCAGTTCGCATATCCGATCGCAGGCGCGACCACTGATCGTCCGTCCGATGCTCCAAACGGCTGGCAGTTCCTAGATACCTCTCTTGGTGACGGCAACGGCTTGCCGATCACACGGTCAAGTCTTTCCTCAACCGGCTGGGTCAATTCGACTGGATACCCTGTATGAAAAAAATCGTTGCCACTTTTCTCGCGCTACTACTCAGCGCTACTGCGTCCGCACAAGCATTCGATGTGAAGGACATGCATGTGCGTGGCACTTTGCGTCAGGAGGCCCCTTCTGCGCAGCCAGGCTGCACGAACATCATGACGTATGGCGGCGTCGCTAATGGTCAAAACGACAACAGCGCCGCATTTGACGCCGCGGTCGCCGCAACGAAATCGACTGCGTCGTTCACCGGCTCGATCTCGGGCACGACTCTTACCGTTACCGGCGTTTCATACGGTACGCTGCGAACCGGACAGGTGCTGACGGGGAACGGAATAGCGTCGTCGGTGTGGATTTCAGCGCTTGGCACCGGTACGGGCGGCGTTGGAACCTACACGCTCAACACGTCGCAGACGGTTGCTTCGGAGACGATCTCGGCCGGCTACACGGACAACGCCTGCATCTATTTTCCCCCTGGTACCTATCTTTTCTCCGCAGGCTTGAACTACACGCTGCCGTCGTCTGTCGCCTCTATCACGATAAAGGGTGCAGGGGCGGGTGTGTCGAATCTCTACTGGCCTGGTGGCGGTGGCCTCGAGATCCAATATCAGAGCGCGAACAATTCGGCGCACCTGGCGGACTTGTCGATCTATACCGGTGCGTCAAACTACGGTAACGGCTTGTATCTCGTTCAGAACTCAACTATTGCTAATCCCGCGAATACAGCGCAGTCCGACATTATCAACGTGACGGTATCTGGGAAGCCTGATACGGGAGCGTATTGGCAGAAGGGCATTTCGCTGATCGGGGTATCGAACGTCAATCTGTTCGGCGTGAATGTGGTGGGCGGCGGCACGACAGGGACCGGGCTGTACCTGTACACAACCTCGTCGGTGCCAGGCGTCGTCTATAACGTCACGTCCTCGACTTTCAACTACCTGCAGTACGGTTTGTATTACGGGCCCTATGTGCAAGGCGTTAGCGTGTCGCAGTGCAATTTCACGGGCGGCCTGTACGGGATCTACGCGCCATCCGGCAACACCGGAACTGATCAGCTTTACGTAGCTGGCACCCAGTTCAACGTGAGCGGTGCGGCCATCTATGAGCTGACGCAAGTGTCGAATTCCGACATCGTTGGGAACCTGTTCATCGTCCAGAACAATTCGCAGGGGATCAACCTCGCACAGTCCGGCTATTACGCGATCGTTGGCAATTCGTTTAACCCGAATGGCGGCACGAACGCGAATGCCATCGTGATTAACAACAGCATTTCGCCTGGGATTATCACCGGGAACAACATTTTCGGTATGGGCGCTACTGGGATCACGCTTCAATCTGGTAGCCAATACGTGAACGTCCAATCGAATGTTTACTCGGGCAACGGTACCAACGTTGTGAACAGTGGCACGAACAACACTGTCGGGGGGGGATCGCAATGAAGCGGAACAGCAATGGAATCACCATGAAGCAGCGGCATTTATTCGTTAGCCTCTCAATCGCCTTTTCGACTATCGCGGCGTCGGCATTTGGTGCGAGCACTGTGCCGCCGGCGATGCTCAATCCGTCCGGATCGACGGCGGGGCAGGCGATTATCTCGACAGGCGCGAGCAGCGCGCCGGTATGGGGCGCGGTGCCGTTGACGGGCATCACGGGCACGCTGGCAATCGCCAACGGCGGCACGGGCGCCGCAACGCAGGCTGCCGCGCTTACGAATCTGCTGGGTTCGTCGGCGATCCCGGTGGCGAATGGTGGCACTGGCGCGAGCACTGCAGCGACGGCGCGCTCGAATCTCGGGACCGCGGCGAGCGGCGCAAACAGTGACATCACGTCGTTGACTGGCTTGACGACACCTTTGAGCCTGACGCAGGGCGGCACGGGCGCCACAACGGCGGCCGCCGCGCAGACGAGCTTGGGGCTCGGCACGGCAGCCACGTACGCAACTGGCACGAGCGGCTCGACCGTTCCGTTGCTCAGCGGGGCAAACACGTGGTCGGCTGCACAAACGTTCAGTTCGACGATCACGCCGACGGGCGGCATTACGGGGCGCACGAGCGGGGCGGCCGCAGCCTCGGGAATTGTTGGTCAGCCGGTCAACGTGACAACGACGGGGACCTCTCTGACCACGGCCACAGCGGCAAACTGCACAAGTCTGTCGATAGCTGCTGGAACTTGGCTTGTTTGGGGGCAAGTCACTTTTGCGCCTGGCGGCACGATTACTGAGACGAACATTGCTGCTGGTGTCAGCACCACCTCTGCGACATTTTCGTCGGGCACAGTCCAAACAATCCAGTTTGGCAGCGGGATTTCAACTACGTTGGGACAGAGCATCATGGCGACGCCGCAGGTCCTAAATCTGAGCGCTGCGACGTCGGTCTATCTGGTTGGGAGCGCTTCGTTTTCCGGGGCAACGCTGACGTGCAGCGGCTATCTGTATGGTGTGCGGATTGCATAGCCAGGAAGATCGACGAAGTAATCACCTTGCTGCGGGTTCGTGGTGCCGACGTCGCTGTGACGCTGGATAGTGCGCTTCGTTATGGGCAGAGTGTACGTATCAAACAGATTAGGAACCATATGACGACCCTGTTCCACTCGCCCAGCATCCCGCAGACGAAGGCGACCAACGTCCCGGCGATCACGGACACGACGCAGGCGCAGCAGGATGCCGCGGATCGTCTGGCGCGCCGCCGCGGCGCCGCCGCCACGGTTTCAGCTGGCGACTCGGCGACGATCTCGCCGGGTAGCGTCGCAACCAAAACGCTTCTGGGGTCGTGATAGACGGCCTTCTGTCGGCGGTCGAATTACGCATTCGGCCAGACGACGGCACACATGCGTGGTTCAGGTGTCCGAGCGAAAAAATGATGTATGCGCTGCACATTTTCTGACAAACCGCATATCTTGGAGATAGCGATGGGTAAGGTTAATACGCGGGCACTTGAGCAGAAGTTGGGAGAAGCGCGAAAAAGCGTCGAAGAGGCGCGCGGTCGACTCACCGCCGCGATGCTTGCCTCCGGTGGCGAGTCGACCGCTCAAACCGACGTGATAGGCCAGGAGATTGCCTCTGCGCTTGAGAAAGTTGCGGCATTGCAGCGGGCTTCAGAGGCTGCGTTCGAAGCGAGCATTATCGAGGCGAGGCAAAGGGTTTCGGAAGAGTCGGCGGCCGCGTTTGAAAAAATCGAGCGAATGGAACGTAGGTTTTCAGTAACGGTTAAGGCGCTCGATGATGCGGTATGGGCTCATCGCTGTGCGATTAGTGAGGTCGAGCAGATGTTTGCGGAGCTTCGCGCTCTCGCTTCTCAAGCGATACAGGACTCGCCATTGTCGCGGGCGCATCGGAACTTGATTATCGACTCGCGCGTCGTGCTTGACACGGCGACCATCGTCTTCGAGCGTGGCGAGAAAGGTCTTCTGTCGGGCACCTTGCAAGAGAATATCGCCGGGCCCGGTTATTTGGTCGAGATTGCGAAAGGAAATTTTCAGAACTTTCTTAAGCAAATCGCGTTGAAGCGCTTCCCATTGCCGAGCGATCCGCGATCGCCGTTGCATCAGGGCCACTTGGCTGCAGACTGAATTTCGTGCGTTGCTGCGAACCGTCGGTGGACTGGAGCTCGGTCCTGACTGATCTCAGGGCGTCTTTCGGAGGATTCGGGAGGGTGTGGTCGACGCTCGCCGCGAGCGGCTGTCGACCGATATCCGTAGCGGCCCTGCGGCTTTACTGGAGCGGTGGCGCTGAACCAAGTCATTCGCGTGGCGAGGCGCTGCTGGCGGCCTGGCTGTGGGCGACAGGCGCATCACCTGACGATATTCCGTACTGCCCTGGGCACGACACACTACGGGAGCCTCCGGAGCGGCTTCCATCTTTGTTTGTGCGATCGCTGTTGGTGTCGCGATGCGATAGTCACGTGACGGCGTGGCTATCGCGTCGTCGATCAGTAGTATGCCGACGTCATCAAGGTAATGTGTCGGCATCTGGGATGAGACCGCAGGCGCCAAAATGAAGACCGCTTTGCCGAAGCTGCACCGTATCAACGCCGCCGCCGCCGCCCTCGGCGTTTCGCGCGCCACCATCTACCGCTTCGTGAACCAGGGCAAACTGACGCTCGTCCAGCTCGGGAAGAATTCCTCGGCAATCACCGAAGACAGCCTGCGCGCAATGATGGCGCTGAGCGTGTCAACGCCTGCCACGTTTGAACGCGACTTCGTACAGGGATCTATTGCTGACCCGCTTAGCCATGCGAGTGCGGGTGGACTCTCCGCGCCCCGGAGAAGTCGATCGCCTCGCGAGAATTCTGAAATAGAGCGTCTTTCCTACTTGCTAACAAAACATGTCGCTGACATGGAGCATGGTTTCACTATCTCCACGGGCTATGGATCCTTACGCATCGACAAGAAAGACGCGGTGCCTATCGCGCGGATAGTGCGTTCGATTTTGCTAGAGCAGATCGAGCGCGCGAGGAAGGGCCGTGCCGGTTTATAGGTGCGCGAATTTCAGTGAGTTGCCGTGTTGATTTGGATGACGTCGGCGCCTGCCTTCAGCCTCTCCAGATAATCGGCCCATTTCTGCATCATCGCGCGCCGTTCTTTGATGAACCGCGTGCGGTTGTACGCGCTGCCTAGATTGTCAGGCACCGCGTGCGCGAGCTGGTGCTCGATAACTTCGGGTTTCTGCTCAAGTTCCTCATGAAGGATTGTGCGTGCCATCGCGCGGAAGCCGTGGCCGGTGATCTCGGTGCGGGTGTCATAGCCGAGCCGGCGCAGAGCGGCGTTGACGGCGGCGTCGCTCATCGGCCGTTTTCGATCGCGGGCGCCGGGGAATACATAGCGGCTCGCGCCTGTAAGTGCGTGCAGTTCGCGCAAAATGATGACTGCCTGCGTGGCGAGTGGCACGAGATGCTCGGTCTTCGTCTTGCTGACGTGGTAGCGCCACTCGGCTTTGTCTAAGTCGATATCTGACCATTCCGCCTGCCGCAGTTCACCGGGCCGCACGAACAGCATCGGCGCGAGCTTGAGCGCGCACAGTACGGGGAACGTGCCAGTGAAGCCGTCAAAGGCGCGCAGCATCTCACCGACCTTGGCCGGCTCGGTGATGGAGGCGAAGTGCTCGGTCTGCGCTGGCGGAATGGCGCCGACGAGATCGCGCGCCGGATCGGACTTGCAGAAGCCTTCCTTAATGCCGTAGCGGAAAACTCGACTGATTTCGCCGCGCAGGCGGTGTGCCGTAAAGCGCGCGCCGCGGCTATCCACACGCTTGAGCGTATCGAGAATCTCGGGAGCGTCAATCTCTGCGATAGGCCGCTTGCCGAGCCATGGGAAGGCGTCACTCTTGAAGCGCGCCAGCGTCTTTTCGTACTGCGCGAGCTCGACATACGGCCGGCGCTCATCCATCCAAGCGAGTGCAACTGCTTCGAAGGAATTGGTCGCGGCAATTTTGGCGGCGCGCTTGTCGGCTTTTTTTGCTTCGCTTGGGTCGATGCCGGCCGCGAGTTTTTCTCGCGCTGTCTCACGTCGCTTGCGTGCCTCTGAGAGCGAGATCGCGGGGTACATGCCGAGCGCAAGGCTTTTCTCTCTTCCATTGACCCGGTACTTCAGTACCCAGCGTTTGCCGCCGGCTGGGGTGACGAGAAGGAACAGGCCGCCGGCATCAAACAGCTTTTGCTGCTTTGCTGTTGGCTTGGCGTTCCGTACTGCGAGTTCTGTGAGAGCCATTGGGGTGCGCCGTCCTGGAATCAGGGGACCTCCCGGGGGCTTTTTGTACCGCCAGTTCACCAAGACGCATAACAACCCCCGAAATAGCCCCCAGCTGGGGGTTATTTTGGTGTGGGAAAGGTTGCAGTAGTTTGCAACAAAAAACCCCGCAGCGCTATGACTGGCGGGGCTTCATTGTTAAACGTTGAAAACGTTTGGAGGGTCTCTGGTGCCTCGGGCCGGAATCGAACCGGCACTCCTTTCGGAACCGGATTTTGAGTCCGGCGCGTCTACCAATTTCACCACCGAGGCAGTTTTCGTGGTCTGCTTTCTTTGTCTGCGGGACAGACACGCGAAGTAGCCGTAAATTATGACGCAAATCGGCGCCGCAGGCAACTTGCTGACGTGAGGCGAAGTCAGGCGCGGCGAGATTGCTCTTAAACCGCGCCTCAAACCGTGCGCGAAAACCGCTCCATCGGCTGCGTGCCCAGATAACGGTCGAACACCATCGCGATGTTGCGCACGAACATGCGCCCGGCGGGCAGCACTTCGAGCCGGTTCGAGCTGCGCGCCACCAGGCCGTCGGCCTCGAAGCCGCGCAGGCGCTCCATTTCGGGCGCGAAGGCGCTCAGGAAGCGCACGCCGTAGGCCGCCTCGAATTCGTCGAAACGCAATTCCAGATTGCACATCAGCTCGGTGATGATGTCGCGGCGCAGGCGGTCGTCGGCGCTGAGGCGGACGCCGCGCGAGATCGCCAGCCGGCCGGCGTCGATGGCCGTCCCGTAGGCCGGCAGCTCTTTGGCGTTCTGCGCGTAGACGTCGCCGACCTTGCCGATCGACGAGGCGCCGAAGCCGATCAGATCGCAGTCCGCGCGCGTGCTGTAGCCCTGGAAATTGCGATGCAGCGTGCGCTTCGCCTGGGCGCGCGCGAGTTCGTCGGTGGGCAGCGCGAAGTGATCCATGCCGATGTAGACATAGCCCGCGTCGGTGAGCTGCTCGACCACGAGCTGCAGCAGCGCGAGCCGCGTGGCGGGCGTGGGCAGCGCGGCGGCGTCGATTTGCCGCTGCATCTTGAAGAGCTGCGGCATGTGCGCATAACCGAACACCGACAGGCGGTCGGGCGCGAGCATCAGAATGGTGTCGAGCGTGCGCCGGAAGCTTTGCACGGTCTGGTGCGGCAGACCGTAGATCAGGTCGACGCTGAGCGACTCGAAACCGTGCTCGCGCGCGGCGTTCATCACGTTGACGGTCATTTCGAGCGGCTGCACGCGGTTGACCGCTTCCTGCACGATCGGATCGAAGTCCTGCACGCCGAGGCTCAGGCGATTGAAGCCGAGCTGGCGCAGGTGCGCGATGGTCCGCGCCGAGGCTTCGCGCGGATCGATTTCGATCGAATATTCGCCTTCGCTGTCCGGACGCAGCGCGAAATGCTCGCGCGTGGCGGCCATCAGCGCGCTCATTTCGTCGAGCGAGAGGAAAGTGGGCGTGCCGCCACCCCAATGCAGCTGCGAGACGGGGCGTTTGGTGTCGAACAGCGCGGCCTGCATCTCGATCTCGCGCACCAGTTGCTTCAGATACGGTTTCGCGCGGGCGCGGTTTTTCGTCGCAACCTTGTTGCAGCCGCAATAGAAGCAGACGGTGTCGCAGAAGGGGATGTGGAAGTAGAGCGAGAGGTCGGTGTCGGTCGCGCCGGGATCTTCGGCGGCGTGGCGGTAATCGTCGAGATTGAAATCGTCGCGGAACTGAAGTGCGGTCGGATAGGACGTATACCGTGGGCCGTTTGCGCCGTATTTGGCGAGCAGGTCGGGGCGGAAGAGCAGGTCGGCGTCGCTCATGCGAGAGTCTCGTGGGTATGACGCGCCGGATGGCGTCCCCGGAGGGGCGTCTTACAGCGCCGGATGAATCCAGTGTAAGAGGGCGCCGTCGCCGACGTTTGTGTAAAAAGGTCGCAGCTTGCGATGGCACAATGCGAACACGATTTTCCGGCCAGTTTTCCTTGTTTTGGCCCCGTACAGTTATGAGATTCAGGAATTCGAGTTGAGCGCAGGTCTTGTCGTTACCCCGTCCGAACATGCGTGCCGCCCCGGTTGTGGCGCATGCTGTATCGCGCCGTCCATTTCGAGCCCGATTCCGGGCATGCCCCAGGGCAAGCCGGCGGGCGTGCCGTGTATCCAGCTCGACGACGATCTGCAGTGCCGGATCTTTGGTTCGCCGCTGCGTCCCGCCTGTTGCTCGGGGCTGCAACCGCAGGCGGAGATGTGCGGCGATACGCGCGAACAGGCGCTGGTCTGGATCGCGCAGCTCGAAGCGGCCACGCAGCCCGGCGCGCACTGAATGCCGTCACGCCTGAGCGATACATCAGGCGTGACGCAGCCGTAACCCAGCCATTACCCAGTCGTCCTTCAAGGAGATTTCGCATGATCCGACGCGCGACGCGCGCCCCGTCCTCCACGCCCGGCGCCGCGCGCGCCACGCGGCGGGCCTTTCTGCTCGCGGCCTGCGCCGCAG
>NZ_JAAGPN010000149.1:0-20475 GCF_017104805.1 Paraburkholderia sp. Ac-20347
TTTTTCACGCGCGCAATCAGGGAGTCGAGCTCCGTCCTGCTGGCGACGAACATAGACAATCCTCACAAATGATGCAACACGGCCCGGCTGGCCGTGCTTCTGCAAATCTTCAACTGGCGATTTCGGCACGCACAATCGCTATCAATATGTTGGCGCTAGACACCGAGATCGCGCGGCATATTGGTGCGCCACAATTGCATGACGGTCTCGAGCGAAGTGGTGCCGAAATCCATGTCCGAGAACATTTCCTTGACGGCGAATCCAATGTCGAGATCGCCTTCGAGCACGATTCGCCGGCTATAAAACAGCGTGTCGAAAGGCGTTTCGCCGCCGATCACCGAGCGAAAATCCTCGAACGTCGCGCTCATTTTGAGGTCGACTTCGCCGGGCTCCGGGAGCGCTTCGAATACGCCATCGCTGACCGCGAAATCGAAACGCACGCCAATGTCGGCGACCTGCGCCTGCAGCGCGCGACCTTCGAGTAACGAGAGGGTTTTCGCGGGGATATCGTGCCGCAGGGTTTTATTCAGCACGTTGACGAGCGCTTCGGAGCCGGGAAGCGTCGGCATGCACGACAGCATGCCGCCGAGCGCGACCGAAATGCGATAAAGATAGTCATTCATACGGCGAGCCTTTCTGGATATCGATCATGTCTGGACCTCGTGCTGCAAGTGCTTGATGCGCCGTTACGTCGCCCGTTGCCGCGTGGTGTTTTTTTATCCACGCGGTAACGGGCGAATTTCCGGCGACTGAATCACGCCGGAAATTCACGTGTCAGGCACGTTTAAAAACGGTGGCGAATACCGATACGCGCGACCGTCTGAACGTTGCTGCTCGACGCATCTTCGGTGGTGTTCTGGCCGCTCAATTGCGCTTGTGCGCCCTTGTTCGCGATCTGATACAGCGCCATCGCGTACACGCTCGTGTTCTTCGAGAGCGAGTATTCGGCGATGCCCGACAGCTGGTTGGCGTGGTTGTTATCGACGGTCTGATTGCCCTTCATATACATGTACGATGCGCCCATCTTGAACGCGCTCGTGAAGTGATATTCGGCGCCCGCGGTGGCCTCCCAGACAGAACCGCCGTTCTCCGAGTTATGCACGGTCGTGAACAGCGCGTTGGTGCGCCAGTTGCCGAAGTCGTAATGCGCACCCGCGCCCCAGCGACGCACGCTGATCTGCGGCGAACCCGCCGTGTACGTCTTGATGTTCGTATAAGCCGCGTCTGCGCCGAACGAGGCCGCCTTGTAGCTCAGCGAGAAGCTCTGCGCGTTGCCTGCGCCCACTGAACCCGCGACGTTGCCGAATGCGTACATCGCGCCGAAGTTGAATCCGCCGAATCGCGGCGAGACATACTTCACCGAGTTCGTAACCGGCGTGCCGCCGCTCATCATGTCCCAGTCGAACGACCCTGTCGGGTTACCCGGCAGATCGAGCTTCTGGAACGGACCGGCGCGGAAATCGTAGAAGTGACCGGACAGCTCCGAGGGATCGTCTCCGTTGAAGAACAGCGTGTCCGTCATGAATTCATACTGATTCCCCACCGTGAACTTGCCGAAACGGTCGTTCTGCAGACCCACCAGCGAGGTGCGCGAAAAGAGACTTTGGTCCGCCGTGAATTCACCGGTATCGACCGAGAACTGATCCACCAGTTCGAAGATGGCCTTGGTGCCACCGCCGAGATCCTCGACACCGCGCAGGCCCAGCAGATCAGGCCCGTTGACGCCGTCGTCCATCATGAAGTTGCGTGTGCCGCCCTGGTTGCTCACATAGTTGATGCCGACATCCATTTGGCCCCACAGCGTCACACTGCTCTGCGCATGCGCGACCGATGCCGTCAGCACCCCTGCCGCGACGAGCGCCGCCGATAATACGATCCTGGTCATTAGTAATCCTGTGTTAGTTCTTCACAACCGTGCGGACTACGCTCTGGTTTCCCCACCCGCGCAACGAGGCGTAACCGCACTACCCACCGACGACTTCGTTTTAGATTTTTCGACCGCTAATCCACCGCGGTTGAATCCAGTCAATCGAAAATCCGTGCCATCACTCGATTGACTTCCCCACTTTCACTGCGACAAATAATCACGCCTTCAAAATAAATGGCTGATCGCCACTGCAAGACTTTCCGGATATTTCGCTACGCTTGCCAACCCGGCTCAGGTAGCGATCAATCCGGCACTTCACCCGCGTGACGTGCACACGCCGGCAACACACGTGCCTGCAGCAATACTCAAACAACTCACGTGAAATTCATCGAGGCAAAATCTTGTTCCCGCATGAATTTCGAGTGGATTCTGGTTCCTAAATCTATTTTTTTCATTGACCTTAATCATTTCAATAAGCCATATTGTTTCGCTGTGGAAGCCATAACAAAACGGTAATTCCCGCTTTATTCTCCGGTGTTTATATTTTTTCCCAGACGCGTTTAGCGTCGAATCCAAGGAGAATTGAATTGGCACACAACGATCACAGCGGTGACACAGAACCGCGCGTGCATGACCTGCGCTCGGCCCTCCAGGTCCTCGGCGACCTCCCGGGCGAACTCGTCCAGACCAGCGTCGAAGTCGATCCGCACGCAGAACTCTCGGGTGTCTATCGTTATGTAGGCGCCGGCGGTACCTGTTCACGCCCCACACGACGCGGCGGTCCCGCCATGATCTTCAATAAGGTCAAAGGCTTCCCCGATTTCCGTGTCGCCATCGGCCTGCTGGGCTCGCGTAAGCGCGTCGGCAAACTACTGAACTGCGAGCCGAAGAAACTCGGCTTCCTGCTCAAGGACGCCGTGCTCAATCCGATCCCGCCGGTCACCGTCGGCAAGGAAAAGGCGCAGTGCCAGGAAGTCGTTCACCTCGCAACGGAGCCGGGTTTCGATCTGCGCACGCTGCTGCCCGCACCGACCAACACCGAGGAAGACGCAGGTCCGTACGTGACGATGGGTCTGTGCTACGCGGCCGATCCGGAAACGGGCGAGCATGACGTGACGATTCACCGCCTCTGCGTGCAAAGCAAGGACGAACTCTCGATGTGGCTCACGCCGGGCCGCCATATCGACGCGTTCCGCCAGAAGGCCGAAGCCGCCGGCAAGCCGCTGCCGATTTCGGTCAGCATCGGCGTCGATCCGGCTATTTACGTGGCAGCGTGTTTCGAACCGCCGACGACGCCGCTCGGTTTCGACGAACTGAACGTGGCCGGCGCGCTGCGCAATAAAGCCGTCGAACTGTCGAACTGTCTGACCGTCAACGCGCGTGCCATCGCTCACGCCGAAATCGTGATCGAAGGCGAATTGCTGCCGATCGTGCGCGTACGCGAAGACCAGAACACCGACACCGGCAAGGCCATGCCGGAATTCCCCGGTTATACCGGCGAAGCAAAGGACGCGATTCCCGTTATCAAGGTGAAGGCCATTACGCATCGTCGTAATCCGATCCTGCAAACGACCGTCGGCCCCGGCGAAGAGCACGTGAACATGGCCGGCATTCCGACCGAAGCCAGCATTCTGCAGATGGTCGAACGCGCCATGCCGGGCAAACTGCTCAACGTCTACGCGCACAACTCGGGCGGCGGCAAGCTGCTCGCCGTGATGCAATTCAAGAAGTCGGCGCCCGTGGACGAAGGTCGTCAACGTCAAGCCGCGCTGCTCGCGTTCTCGTCGTTCCCGGAACTCAAGCACGTGATTCTCGTTGACGAAGACGTGGATATCTTCGACACCGACGACGTGCTGTGGGCCATGCAAACGCGTTATCAGGGCGACGTGAGCCACGTGGCCATTCCGGGCGTGCGCTGCCATCCGCTCGATCCGTCGCAGATTCCGGAATACAGCCCGAGCATTCTCGAACAGGGCGCGTCGTGCAAAACGATTTTCGACTGCACGGTCCCGTTCAAGCTCAAGCATCATTTCGAGCGTTCGAAGTTCAAGGAAGTCGATGTGCGTCGTTTCCTGCCCGACTTCGTGCCGGACGAAGTCTAGGCACGCAAGATCAGGCGGTTTATCTGAGCACCGCCTGAATTCGCGTTGAACGGCCTGCCGCCGATGATGAGTTCCAGCATGGAGCGCGTCACCGGCGGCAGAATCGTCAGATGCGATATTCCGCAGATTCAACAGGTTTTTTCCATGCACGCCTTTCCCGCACGCATCTCCGACTTCATGTCGACCCATCACGTCCTGAGCCTTGCCGTGGTCGACGGCGACACGCCGTGGTCGGCCAGCTGCTTTTACGCATTCGAACCGAACACCGCGAGCGTGCTCGTGATGACCAGCGTGAAAACGCGGCATGGTCACGCGATGCAAAGCCGCCCGATTGTTTCAGCGACGGTTTCCGAACAACCTGAACGTCTTCGCGATATACGCGGCGTGCAGTTTTCGGCGTTCGCCTCGCGGCTTTCCGGTGCGGAGCTCGAAGCCGCGATGGATCGCTACCTCATCCGTCACCCGGTTGCGCGCCTGCGTCCCACCGACCTGTGGCGTCTGTCGATCGAACACATCAAGCTCACCGATAACAGCCTGGTTTTCGCGCGAAAAACCATTTGGCAACGCGACGAATAACATTGACCGTTCCTCGGTGCTGCGCGGTTATTGCGATTGATTTTCCGCGCTTCGCTTTTCCCTTTGCCTGCTGTCACGACAGCGATCGCTCCTGAATCGCTATCTCCTTTCTGTCTTCATTGAGTCGATTTACCGCAGCTTATTGCGGTAGATATCGCTTCGTCTTTTTCTCGAACTGTGCGTGATTCACTTACGTCGAATCGCACGTACGTTCAAAACACTCTGAGCCCGTCTCCTTTCGCACATTCGCGCATTCGCGCCGTCAACAATCGCGTCTGCACTGCGGCAGTGTGCTGCATCGGTTTTTGACACTCATCAATGTGCCACGGCATCGTTCAGCTTCGCGAACTCACACCATATAAAGTGCACAAATTAATAACAACCACAACATATGGTGCAAAAACACATGCCAAACGCGTTGACTCCCAACCCTACGCAAGCTCCGCATGACGACAAGTCGGGGCTTACCGTCGATGTCGCCTCGACCATCGTCGAGTATCTCAATCGCTCGGATTGGCGCGTCAATGCAAACGCCAATCAAGGCTGGAGTCTGGGCGGCCTGATTCTGAATACGAGCGGCAAGGTCATTGCGAATTACTGGCTCAATAATGTGTATTCCGCCGATATCGGCGCGGCACATCGCGATGGATCGTTGCATATTCACGACCTCGATATGTTGTCGGGCTATTGCGCCGGCTGGTCGCTGCGCAGCCTGCTGCAGGAAGGATTTAATGGCGTTCCCGGAAAAGTGGAGGCGAATCCGCCGCGGCACTTATCCGCGGCCGTTGGTCAGATCGTGAATTTCCTCGGCACCTTGCAAAACGAATGGGCCGGCGCACAGGCGTTTTCGTCGTTCGATACGTATATGGCGCCGTATGTGCGCGTCGACAATCTCAGCTATACCGAGGTGAAACAGTGCATCCAGGAACTGGTCTACAACCTGAATGTACCGAGCCGCTGGGGCACGCAAACGCCCTTCACGAACCTGACATTCGACTGGACCTGCCCTGACGATCTGAAGCATCAGGTGCCTTATGTCGGCGGCCAGGAAATGCCATTCACCTATGGCGATCTGGGCGCGGAAATGGATATGATCAACCGCGCCTATATCGAGGTGATGTCAGCCGGCGACGCGCGCGGACGCAGCTTCACTTTCCCGATTCCGACCTACAACATCACGCACGATTTCGACTGGACGCATCCGAATACCGAGCGCCTGTTTGAAATGACCGCGCGCTACGGTCAGCCGTATTTCCAGAACTTTCTGAACAGTGAACTCGAACCCCATATGGTGCGTTCGATGTGCTGTCGTCTCCAGCTCGATCTCCGCGAATTGCTCAAACGCGGTAACGGTCTGTTTGGATCGGCGGAACAAACGGGCAGCGTGGGCGTGGTGACGCTCAATTGCGCACGAATCGGCTATGAATGCCGTGGCGATGAAGACCGCGTCTACGCGCGCGTGAATGCGTTGCTCGATCTATCGAGAGAAAGCCTCGAAGTGAAACGCGCCTTGATTCAGGATCTGATGGATAAAGGTTTGTATCCGTATACCAAGCGGTATCTGGGGACGTTGCGCAATCACTTCAGCACCATCGGCGTGAATGGCGTGAACGAGATGATCCGCAATTTCTATGGCGATACGGAGGACATTACGACCTCGCGCGGACACGATTTCGCAATACGACTGATGGATCACGTGCGTGAGCGGCTTGCGGAGTTTCAGCAGGAAACCGGCCATCTCTTCAATCTCGAAGCCACGCCCGCCGAAGGCGCAACGTACCGGTTCGCCAAGGAAGACCGCCGCCGTTTTGCCGATATTCTTCAGGCGGGTACGCCGGATCAGCCCTATTACACCAACTCGACGCAGCTACCTGCCTCCTGGACCGACGATCCGTTCGAAGCACTCGAACAACAGGAACCGCTGCAGGCGAAGTACACGGGCGGCACGGTGTTGCATCTGTATATGAATGAGGCGGTGTCGTCGGCGGAGGCTTGCCGCGAATTGGTGAAGCGCGCGCTCGCGGGTTTCCGCGTGCCGTATATCACCGTGACGCCCACATTCTCGGTGTGCCCGAAACATGGCTATCTCAGCGGCCGCCATGAATTCTGTCCGAAGTGCGATGAAGCCTTGCTGCGCGAAAAGGCCGAAGCCGAGCTAGCCTGAGCAATTTCATCTCGGACGATTCAATATCGCTCTTCCATTTCCCGCTTTCTCAACGCCTCAAGGAGGCATTATGTCCCAGCAACAAGTCCAAACTTCTCACGCAACATCGGCGCAGCTCGCCCTGAAAGAAGAGGAACGCACGCGCTGCGAAATCTGGACGCGCGTCATGGGTTATCACCGTCCGGTTTCGGCATTCAACATCGGCAAACAAGGTGAATTCTCCGAACGCTGCTTCTTCCGCGAACGCACATGAGCCATCACGACGAGCCGACACCTTCGCCGAAGCTCGGCGGCGTCGTGCGCTTCTCCAGTTGCGATTACCCGGGCAAACTCGCGTGCGTCGTGTTTGTCTCGGGTTGCCCGTGGCGCTGCCACTATTGCCACAATCCGCACCTGCAAACCCGCAACAGCTCGCCCGATCGGCCCTCGTGGCCGTCGATCGCGGCGTGGCTCGAACGCCGTAAAGGGATGCTCGACGCAGTGGTCTTTTGCGGTGGCGAACCACTGGTCGAGCGCTTTCTTCCGTCGATGATGGCGGACGTGAAAGCGCTCGGCTTTCGCGTTGCGCTGCATACGGGCGGTGGCTATCCGGATCGACTGACGGCGTGCTTGCCCTTGATCGACTGGATCGGCTTCGATGTCAAGGCGCCGTTCGAGCGCTACGCGGGCGTCACGCAGATTGCGCGCAGCGGAGACGCGGCACGACGTTCACTGGATCTCATCGTCGAAAGCGGTATTGAATTCGAATGCCGCACGACGATCCACCCCGCGCTGCTCACCGAAGACGATCTGGTCGACATTTCAACCGAACTCGTCGCGCGCGGCATCACGAAACTGGTGTTGCAGACTTTCCGGCGTGACGGCGTTCAAACCGGCGGTCCGCTCGATGCGCCGCTGCCTGCCGGCTATCCGCCCGCTTCCACGATCGCGCGATTGCAGCAGTCGCTCTCGATCGTGGAAGTGCGCGCGCATTGATTCACACATCGTCTTTTCCAAAAGAGAAATGAAAAACACCGCACTCGAAGTGCGGTGTTTTTATTTGACGCGCGCGAAGCGCGTTCGATGCTTAGTGAACGAAGTGAGCCCACAGATGCGAAATCGGCATGACGATCACGAGCGCAGGAATCATGTTCGCAACCGGGAATGCCTTGACGCCGCAGATACGGAAGCCCGTGGCCAGCATGATCAGCCCGCCGACCGCCGAGAAGTCCGCCATCATGTCCGGCGTCGTCATCGGGAGAATCATTGCTGCGAGTGCGGCCAGCAAGAGCTGAATCACGAGTTGCGGAATCGCGATCGATGCCACGGCATAGCCGAGTGCCGTTGCGAAAATCGCCGACGTGAACAGGTCGAGAATCGTCTTGATGTAGAGAATCGACGGATCGCCGGTCATCCCTTCGTGCATCGCGCCAAAAATCCCGGTTCCGCTCGCACAGAACAACACGAGAATGGCCACGAATCGCTCGGTAAATTCAGCTTGCCCCAGCCCTGAATTCGACGGCAAATAGCGGTCGACCACGCCTCGCGTCGAACCGGCGAGTTTGCCGATGAACTTCTCCAGATAGATGATTTCACCGATGGCAGCACCCAGGATCAGTGCGAGCACCACGGCCGGCATGAACTTGACCTTGATGATCAGCGTGATGCCAAGCCCCATCGACGCGAGACCGAACGTTTGCGGCAGTGCGAGACGCAGACGCTCGGACAGCCGCGTGCCCAGGAATGCACCCGCGCAACCGCCGACAACCACGGCCGACCCGTTGAAATATGGACCAATCAGCATGTTCTTTACCCCAAGTAAATTTCAGTTATCAGCTTTGTTGTGACCACTCAAGCGTTTGATTCACCCCAGCGAGGCAAATCGGGTACTTCGAGTCCAAATAGATCCAGCGCGCGCCCGACGGTGTGAGTCAGGATCTGATCCACCGTCGTGGGTCGCTGATAGAGCGCCGGCGTCGGCGGAAAAATGATGCCGCCCATTTCCGTGACACGACGCATGTTGTCGATGTGCGCGAGGTTCAGCGGCGTTTCGCGTGCGAGCAGCACGAGACGGCGGCGCTCTTTCAGCACAACGTCGGCGGCGCGGGTGAGCAGGTTGTCGGATTGCGCGGAAGCAATCGACGCAAGCGAGCGCATCGAACAGGGCGCGACCAGCATGCCCACGGTTCGAAACGATCCACTGGAGATGGAGGCGCCGAGATTCGTAATCGGGTGGACGACGTCGGCGAGTTCCAGAACTTCCTCGCGGGAATAGTCGGTTTCCAGCTCACGAGTCAATTCGGCGCCACGCGACATGACCATGTGCACTTCCACATTCATGCCGCGCAACAGTTGCAGCGCCTTGACGCCGTACTGAAATCCCGTAGCCCCACTGATACCAACAATGATTCGCTGGCGCATCATGCCAGTCCTCCATTTAAATCTTTAAACCGAATTGCGGCGCCTGATTGCTTCGTCACACTCACTCGTCGCTACCCTTATGGACTTCTCTTACGCACTTCCCTTCTGCACTGCTTCACTCTGAAATGCGACGATTAACCACACCTGATTTTCATTACGCAATATTTATTTCCTTTTAGCTCGACGGATTATTCAGACGTTTCACCCTGACGCCCCCTATCCCGACGGAGGCCCATCCACGCTGGCGTTCCGCCCGGAACGACCATCGATTCGACTGCTTCCCGGAACACTTCGTAAGCCAAATCTTTATCCCGGAGCCAATATAGGCAACAACGGTCGATGCCAAAATTACCGTTTCGATATGGCACATTAAGCAAAAAAATATATGCCTCGTGAATTTGATTCGAATCAGAAATCGCCCATCTCAATTTGTTAGAATCGGCCGCGGAGGGAATATGGACCTAAAGCGATTGCGTTATTTCTGTGCCGTTATTGAGCAGGGAAATGTTTCAAAAGCAGCACGATTCTTGAATATCGCCCAGCCGGCGCTCAGCAAGCGGCTCAGCGAACTGGAAGAGGAAATTGGGGCGCTGCTGTTTTTGCGGGGCATCCGGCACATCGAGGCCACGCCCGCCGGACTACACCTCTACCGTCGGGCTTGCGAAATTCTTCAGAGCGTGGACAACGCCACGCGCGAAACCATCATCATCTCGAAGACGGAAACGCAGACACTCCGTATCGGCGTATCCCATCTCTACCAGCGTTTTTTCCAGTCGCTGATCCTCGAAATCCACCGCCGTCACCCCGATATTCACATTCGCCTCACGGTCTCCGACTCCAGCTACATCGAAATGCTGTTGCGCAACGGGCTGATCGACGTCGCGCTGATCCAGAAACCGTCGAATCCGAGCGGCTACGACTGCCTCAATTTCCAGCCGATCAGTGCCGTCGCGGTCATGACGCCGACGCTGGCAAAAGATCTTCCCGATCGCGCACTATCGCTGTGCGAAATCGCGAAATTTCCGTTGATGCTGTTGCGTCGCGGTGAAGGTCCGGGAATTTATGAACTGGTGAAAGACCGGCTCGAACGCGCGAGCGGCGAACTGAAGGCCGTTATGTCGGTATCGCAGCCGTCCGTGATTCTCGACTGGATCGAGACCGGTCTCGATTGCGCGAGTATCCTCCCGGCCTCCGAAGTCGATCAGGAAAAGTGGAAGCATTGCCGCGTGTTTCCGATCTCCTCAACGTTCGCTGCGTTTTATCCAAGCATCGTGAAGATGTCGGCGTCTTCGCATATGGCGGCGGTGATGGATATCGTGAAAGACGGGCATTGGAATAGCGCACTCGCAGAGCGCGCCTAGTAATCGTGGAAGCACGGCCCGCTGGCATAGCGGGCCGCGACGTTCAGATGGGCGTCGGCATGAAGCGTCAAACTCATCGTGACCCACTAAGTGGCGGACGGCGGTCGTCAAAGACATCGTCAGCCCACCGGATCCCGTTCTTCTATAGTCTGGCAGTGCTTCCACTGACCTGAGCATCGAGGGACACAATGAGAGATCAGTCTGCATCCTCCGCTGGCCGTTCGCTCTATCGCGCCACCTGTGGCTGTCGAAGCACGCTCGCCGTGAACTTCAACCGCCGGTTCACCGAGGCGCTTTCCCGACGTAACACATTGAAAGGCATCGCGGCTGGCATGGCCGTCGCCGCGCTTAGCCCGGCGTCGCTCGCGCAGTCCCAACCGGACGATCGCCCTATTCTTCTGCGAGGCGCAAGGATATTCGACGGCACCCGCAGCAAGCTCATCGACGGTCACGACGTGCTTATCGAGCGCAACATGATCTCCGCGCTGATCCCCACAGGCCAGACAGTCGAGAATGCGCGCGTCATCGATTGCACACGCAAGGTGGTCATGCCGGGGCTAATCGACGCGCATTGGCATTCGATATTCGCGGCGGTACCGGCCAGCACCGCGCTCGCGCCGAATATCGATGTCAATTACGTCTATTTGCTCGCGGCGCAAGAAGCGGAGAGAACGCTGATGCGCGGGTTCACGACGGTCCGTGACGTTGGCGGGCCGTCGTTCGCGCTGAAAAGAATCGTCGATGAAAAGCGTTTCGCCGGTCCGAGGATTTATCCCTCGGGCGCGATGATCTCGCAGACATCCGGGCACGGCGATTTCCGCAATCCCAATGAGGTGTCGAATCCCGCGCTCTGCTCTTTGAGCGCTGCGGAAGTTGCCGGCGTATCGGCCATCGCCGATGGCGTGCCGGAAGTGCTGAAAAAAACCCGCGAACAACTGATGCTCGGCGCCAGCCAGATAAAGATCATGGCCGGCGGCGGCGTTTCGTCGCTATTCGATCCACTGGATTCGCTTCAATACACGCTGGACGAGATGCGGGCAGCGGTCAACGCCGCCAGCGACTGGGGAACCTATGTCTGCGCCCATGTCTATACATCGGCGGGAATACAGCGGGCTTTGTCGAGCGGCGTGAAGTCCATCGAGCACGGTCAGCTCGCCGACGAGGACACCGTCAAGAAAATTGTGGATGCCGGTGCGTGGTGGAGCATTCAACCATTCCTCAACGACGAAGACGCGAATCCAAAGGCGACCGCTGAACAACGCGCGATGCAGAAGTCGATTGCGGAAGGCACGGTACGCGCATTCGAATTAGGCCAGAAACATAAGGCAAAAATGGCGTGGGGCACCGATATTCTTTTCAACCCGCAAGGCACGCGCACACAAGGGCGGCAGCTCACCAAACTCTCGCAATGGTTCGATACGACGGATGTTCTGCGACTCGCGACGAGTCGTAACGCCGAGCTGGTCGCCCTCTCCGGGCCACGGAATCCGTACCCCGGAAAACTGGGCGTGATCGAGGCGGGCGCACTCGCCGATATTCTGGTTGTGGATGGCGATCCCCTCGCCCAAATCGATCTGCTCGCCGATCCGGAATCGCACATTCAACTGATCATGAAGGACGGACATATCTACAAGAACAGTCTGTCCGTTTAGCCGCATCTGAAACCAACGAACAGGTGAATGCCCGGCGGCGTCGAATCTTTTGTGCTTCAATGCAGGTGCAAGCTCACCATGACGGAGGGCGTCACGTTGGCCACGGATTTCACGCCAGACCACTCATCATCAGGATCGGCAAGCACGCGCACTGGGCGCGGCATCGCGTTTGAAGCGGTCCATAATGTGCGCGATTTTCGTGGTTTGCCAACATCGGATGGCTTTCAGGTATCGCCTCGCAAATTGTTTCGCGGCGGCAATCCGGCGCACGCCACGCAGAACGACATGGCGGTATTGCGCGCACTGCGTCTGAACGTGATCGTCGACTTGCGATCGACCACCGAAAAGCCCGCTGCGGAGCAAGCGTTCGATCAGGCCATGCCGCGTGAAGCCCAACCGGTATTCGGCGCGAACTTTTCCATGGAAAACCTGATGCGCAGTCTGCGCGGCCGGACACCGGACGACGCCAGCGCGCTCATGATCGACCTGTATGAAAGACTCGCGCGCGAAGGCACGGCCTCATTTCGCGCGCTGTTCAAGCATGCCGAACGCGGCGAGACGCTGCTCTTTCATTGCACGGCTGGAAAGGACCGCACGGGTTTCGCGGCCGCGCTGTTGCTGATGGCGCTGGGCGTCGACGATGTGGCAATACGCGCCGATTACCTTGAATCGAATCGCGCCAATCTTCGTTTCAACGAAGCGGCTCGCGCGGTCGCCGTGCGCGAGCAGGTGGATCCCGACGTCGTCGGTCCGTTGCTCGAAGTGCGGGAGGCGTATCTCGACGCGGGACTTCATGCAATCGTGCGAGAACACGGAACGATTGCGCGTTTCCTGCGCGACGCGCTTCAGGCCGATATCGAAGCAATACGCCGTCACTATCTCGTCGCCCTTTGAATTGCGAGTCAGAACAGATGCTCCGCGACGAAGCGCGGCCCGTCGCCCACTTCGTCCGCGATGACGTGATTCACGCCCGTCACCGCGTCCAACGCGTCGCGCACCTGTGCAACGTGCGCATCCGTGCGGAGCACGTGAACATTCGGCCCGGCATCGATCGTCGCGCACACTTCGAGGCCATCGTCACGCCACCTTCGCACCGCTTCCAGCACGGCGAGCGTGGCCGGTTGCCAGTAAAACGTGGGCGGCGTGGCGGACATGGCGATCAGATGCAGGTCGATGGCTTCTTCTTCGACCGCTTGCGCGAGGCGTCGGAAATCGCGTGCAAGCAAAGCGCTACGCACCCGTTCGTGACGCGCAGGGAGATGTTCAAGGCGCGTGGCGAAATACGGACTCGTCGATGCGCGACGATGACCTTCGCGCGAACTCACGCGCTTGTGTTCCGTATTCACAACCGCGATCAGATCGTGCAATCGCCAGTGCCGCTCGCCCGCGATCTGACGCGCGCCGCTTTCGGGATCGTCCGCGAGGCCCGGCCACTCGACGTAACCGCCGAGCACCGAGCGCGCCGCGGATCCCGAGCCCGACAAGCGAGCGAGCCGCGAGAGTGCCTCGCTGTCCGCGTCATAACCGAGCGCGCGGCACACCGCGATGGTCAAAGCAGCGAAGCCGGACGCGGACGACGCGATACCCGCCCCCGTCGGAAAGTTATTGGTGGTGACGACGCGCAGCGACATCCGCGCGCCACCATACGCGCGCAGACGCTCGATGTGTTGCAATACGCCGTCCAGAAACGCCGGCGGCGGCGTTTCGAGTTCGCCCTGTTCGTTCAGCCAGCTCACCTCGTCCTTGCCGTTTGCGCCAGGCGCAACGGTGCAGCGCGAGACGCAGTGACGCAAGGTCATCGACAAGGATGGATTGGCGGGCAGCACGCGCTCGGCGTCCTGCGTGCCCCAGTATTTGATCAGCGCGATATTCGCGGCGGCGACGGCAGTGTGCTTCATGCGAACGTCTCCACGGTGTAGCCGGGCGCCGCAAGCGCCACGGGGATCGGCGTATGGCTTCGTAGCCCTGTGGGCAACGGTTCGGGCGGCGCGTCGGGCCAGATGACCAGCAGCGCGCCCGCACTGTCTCCGTGGATCGCCCCCGCGCCGCATATTTTTGCGGCGCCGCCCGCGCATTCGATCTCGCGGATGGTCGCCTGAACCCGCGCGGGCACGACGCCGATGTCCTCGAGACTGCCCTCGTAATCGCGCACGAGATTCACCATCGCGGCGCGCGAACGCGGCGGCGGTGAGGCCAGCATCGCGATGAACGTTTGCGTCGTGCGCGTCATACGATCGAGCAGCGAACGATCCGCACGTGTGAAATGAGGTTTCACGGCCGCGACCACGGCGCCCGTCGCATCGTCGGCCGCGCCCGTATCGTAGACCGCGACATGGCCGAGCAGATCGCGCAAGTTGGCGAGCCCGGCTTCGACCGGCCGCACGTCGAGACGCCCCGACGCATCGCGCACCGCTCGCGCAACGCCGCCTAGCAACACCGCATGATGATCGATGCCTGACGGACGGCCATGCTGCCGACGCTCCGCCTGCAACGCGATCGTGGCCACGCCCTCCGGATCGGGCGCGCGCCCCTGGCTCGCCAGCAAGCCCGCCGCGAGGCTCACCGCCAGCGCCGCCGAACTGCCGAATCCCGCACCGATCGGAATCGTCGAACGAAGCTGGATCGACGCGCCCGGCAACGCATGATGGCCCACATACTGAAGGCACTCGCCGATCACGATCTTCACCAGATGCGCCGGGTCCGTTCCGCGCACGCGCGCGAAGTTATCGGGTGTGGGCGTCGCGTCGAAATGTTCCCAGCGCAGTCGCGCGCGTCGCGCGTAGTCGTGCAATTCGCGCCAGTCGCTGACTTGCGTTGAAGCGATGTCCGGCAAATCGAGCGTCACCGTTTCGTCGTTGTCTGCGACACGCTCGATCGTGACGCAACTGCGCAGCCCGATGGCCGCGATCACCGCCGGACATCCGTAGACTGCCGCGTGTTCGCCCATAAGGATGAGCTTGCCTGGCGCCGATGCAATCGCGCCGCGTAGCGTCGTCATGACAGATTGGCAGGCCGCCCGAGTTCCGCATGCGCTCGCGCAAGATGATGCGCGGAGAGCGCCGCCAATGTCGATATTTCTCCCGCGAGCACGACGGCACCGAGAATTTGCGCGAGCCGCAGCGCAGCGTCGCCCGCCGTGCTGTCCGTGTTGCCGGTGCTGATGCCGGTGCTGATGCCGGTGCTGATGCCGGTGCTGATGCCGGTGCTGATGCCGAGTAGCCCGAGCGCTTCGGCCTGCGTGCTGAGCGCGGTGCCGCCGCCGATCGCCGCCACCGGCGCATCGGGCAGAAACACGGACGCATACGCCGCGCCGTCCTCGCGCGGCTCGATGCAGGTCACACCCAGCGCGCCTTCCGCGACCTGAGCGACGTCTTGCCCCGTAGCGAGAAAAAACGCCGCGACGATGTTCGCATAGTGCGAATTGAAACCGAGCGCGCCCGCCATGATCGAGCCGAGCTGATTCTTCCGATATTGCACTTCGCACAGCGCGCTTGCCGTCGTTTTCAGGCAGCGTTGCAGAACGTCGCGAGACAGCACGGTTTCCGCGTAAATGCGTTTTCCGCGCCCTTCGATGAAATTCAGCGCGGCCGGCTTTTTATCGACGCAATAATTGCCCGACACGGCGACGCATTCCACGCCCGTCTCCGGTCCGATCAGTTCTTCGACGACGCGCGCGCACGCGATCGTGGCCATGTTCATACCCATCGCGTCGCCACACGTAAAGCGAAAACGCAAATACACCGTCGAGCCGACGAGTTGCGGGCGAATGGCCTGCAAACGCAGATATCGGCTGGTCGATTCGCAGATCTGCCGGATTTCATTTTCGTGCGCCGCGACCCACGCGACGAATTCGAGACTTTGCAGAATACCCGACGTGCGAAATACCGGTGCTCGCGTCATGCCGACATCGTCGACGTGAACGACCGCGCCACCGCTATCGCGTACGGCGCGGCAACCGCGTCCCGTACTCGCAATCAGCGCGCCTTCGGTGGTCGCGAGCGGCACGAATATTTCTTCGTTTTCGCCGATGTGATCGCTCAATATCCGCAGAGGGCCAACCACGCCCAACGGAATTTGCGTGACGCCAATCAGGTTTTCGACTTTCGCTGTGCGCACGTCCATTGAATATTCGCCCGTCGACGCGAGACTGACGCCGCAGCGTGCCTCGATGGCGCGTCGCCGCCCTGCCGCCGCCTCGCTGACCGACAATCCCGCCGGCGTTTCATGAAGACGCCGCGTGCCCGACGCCAGTTCACGCTCCCACGCATTCAATGCAAAATTGCTTTCCGGCAGGCTGGCCATGGCTGTGTCCTTTCAAACTCGCGACGACGTGGCGCAAAGCCGCGCCCACGTGCGTTGCCGGGTTATCCGAATTGAACGGTCTTTAGCGATCAGGCGTCTGAAAACAGTCAAGCGACATACTCGTAATACTCGATGCCGATGTCCTGAAACTGTTGGGTATATTCGAGGCCGACACGGTCGATCACGAATTCGTCGTGCGGTTCGTAGCGCACGCCGGGCGCCGCGCCGCGATCGTGCATCGCTTCATAAGCGGTCTGATTCAGATCGATCGCGTCGTCGAGTGCAACGTTCACGCCGATGCGCGCCGCGTGCGCTTCCCAGCCATCGCATACGCGCAGCGGGATCGCTTCCGCCGCGTCGCCGCTGCCATAGCCGATTGCGGCCATCTGCGTACCCGCGAGCGGCAAATCGCGCCGCGCGGCTTCATCGAAACCCGCCGCAATCCACGCAGGCAGCGCCGCCGTGTAGAGGTTGCCGAGATTCGCCATGACCTCCGAGCCGAGGTACATTTTGTCTCCCAGCATCGCCTGAAAATCCGCCTGCTTGCGCAAGGTGTTCGCCGCCGCGCTGGCCGCGCCGAACGGGTCCATCGCGTTGCGCTCGAAGGTCGCGTAGCTGCGCAAATCGGGTTGCGATAACACGTCGCGCCTGACGTCGTCCGCAGCGACGCCCGCGCTCGCGCAGAGCTTGTCGAAATCGGCATTCGCACACAGGGCCATCGAGCGAACCTGGAGCATGGCCATCGCTTGCACCGGCATCATTCGATAAGGGCGGTGAAAGAACAATGCCGACACGCCCTGATAAAAGGTCTCGGGCGAGATTTCGAGCTTGTCGAGCATGAGATCGACTGCGTGCGCCGTTTCGTCGAGATAGGACGAGATCGAATAACGGCCGTTGAAAACCGGGTAGTCGGCAAACCGCCCTTCGCCGCGCGCATAGCCGCGTATGAAATGACGACCGACGGGTTTGCGGAAATCGATCACCCGGAAATCCGATGCGCTGCCTGCGTGCATCAAATCCCATTCGAGCATCTTTGGCGTGCGCTCGATAAGCATCGCGACTGCTCCGGCTCCCTGCGTCGGCTCGCCACTGCTGCCGCGCGCGTATTCCGCGGCATCGGCGCTCACGACAATCGCACTGCGGCCCGCGCCATCTTGAGACACGTAACGAACCGCGCCTTTGATCGCATAGATGCCACCGAGGCACGCATGTTTGAATTCGGGGACTTCGAGTTGCCGTGGCAAGCGTGGAAGCCCGAGACTTTCGAGCCCGCGATCGACGAGCCCGCGAATGATGATCGCGCCGGCCGCATTATCGGTGCTGGATTCCGTGCCGAGCGCGAGGAAACCGATCTGGAGCGGATCGAGTTCATTGTTCCGGATGAGCCGCAAGACGGCATTGGCCGCCATCGTGTACACATTCTCGTGCGGCCCGCGCAGACGAAAACTCGAACCCACCGTGCTGGAAATTTTCTCCCAGTTATGGTCCGTCCACTCGCACCACGATTCGAGTGAAACCCGGAAACGGGGAACGTAGAGTGCAACGGCGCTCAATCCAGGGTTGCTGGAAAATGCATTCATGACGACGATTCCAGGACGTTGAAGCTGCGAGAAGATTCAGACGCGCGGATTGTTTCTGAAACTGAAAACGAAAATACCAATCCGGGACGCATGCGGTGGATAGAGGATTTTCAAAATCTCATGAAGGTCAGTTTAGTCGAGAAAAAATTGCGCTTCGCAATATTAATTGGGCGCGAATCATATTATCTATATTGAATTTTATTCGGGACGTTAGCTTTCCACGGCCATGCCTGAACATAGCTTTCAAAGGCCAGACTGCAGCGCGAAGCGCCGATTGCGCGCTGGAGTTCAAGATCTCCGCTCGCCCCTTGCAAAATCAGAATAATTCGATCGCACATTTCCAATTTCAAAACACTGAAATTCACAGATGGATTACATCGATCTGGACACTCAATCTCGACTCACGATTATCAGACGTGTTGTGTTTTCGCAAATAAATGCGTTTGAGATATTCAATCGAGAAATATCTTTCCCACGACAATAATTTGTAGTATTTCGTAGGTTATGGAGTCTGATCACCTCCAGAACACAGGACTCGTCCTTTACGGAGTGCGCGATGAACGAATGCGATCGCCGTTGTCACCGGCGGCATGCGCCGAATGGCATCGATCGCGCCGGATTCCGTCACGCATCGCCGTCACGCCATGCCGGGCGACTCCGCCGCATTCCGGCTTCCATCGGCGCGTGGCTCGCGCTGCTTACCTCCCTGCCCGCACACGCGCAATACGACATCGTGATCGGGCCCGGGAGCTACGACTACTCGCAGCAGTTCAATAACATCAGCGGACAGATCGTGGGCTCCACAACGATCGATCCCCAACTGCCTTATCCTTCGATGCTCGGCGGCGCTGGCGTGTCTGTCGAATCAGGCGGATCGGCGGTGATTGCGCCCGATGCGGGATCGACGCCCGGCAATATCCAGATCTATGCGCACTATGCGAGCGGACCGCCAAACGACGGACTGTATGTGTCGAGCGGAACGCTGACGGTCAACGGAAGCAGTCACGGTTACGGCACATACGTCACGACGGACGGCCTCACCGTGTTTGGCATTTACGCGCCGTTTTCAAGCTCGCTGACAACGCCGACCACGCTCGACGCAACGAACCTCTACATCACGACAGCAGGCGACAGCGCCGACGGCATCCGCGCGTACGGCACGACCATGGGCGCGCCGGTCATCACCTTGCGCGACTCGTCGATCACGACGTCGAGCGGCTTCACCGGCGCCTATGGCGTGCGCGCCTTTGTCAATTCCGGCACGGTGGGCCCGACGATCAACCTCATCAATACCGATGTGAGCGCGCTCGGCACATCGACGTATGGCATCGTGTCGGCGTCGTCGACGATCAACCTCGTCAACGGCTCGGTGACGACCATCGCGCAAAGTGCCTACGCGATCTACGCTTACAACGCCTCGACCGTTACAGCGAACGGCACGCGCTTCGTCACCAGCGGCACATCGGGTATCGGACTGTACGAGAGCGGCGCAACGACGGCCACCCTCACCAACGCCGCCTTTTCCACTACCGGTGACAACGCGCACGGCATTTACGACACGGCGTCCACGCTCGTCGCAAACGGCGGATCGATCCACACGACCGGGTCGAGCGCCTATGGGATCTGGCTCGCCGGCGGCGCAACGGGAACGATCGACGGCCTGAGCGTGCAGACGGACGGCGCCTCCGCACGCGGCATCTACGTGAACGGCGCGGGCACGACGGCAACGCTGCGCAACGACCGCATCTCGACGTCCGCCGACAACAGCTTCGGGCTCTATATCACGCCCAGCGCGTCGGTCACGGCGAGCGATACGAGCATCTCGACGTCCGGCGCGACGGCCTACGGCATTTACGTGGGCAACAGCGCGAGCCTCGGCATGCAGGGCGGCAGCGTCGTGACATCGGGCGGCACCGCCTACGCGATCTGGGTCGCGAGCGGCAGCACGGCGTCGGTCGCGAACGCGACGATCAACACGACAGGCGCCAGCGCGCGCGGCGTCTATGTCAACGGCGAAGGCTCGAACGCGACGCTCACCAACGACGCGATCGTCACCACCGGCAGCCAGAGCTACGGCGTCAATGGAACGTCCAGCGCCGTCGTGACCATGCTGGGCGGCAGCGTCTCCACGAGCGCCGCGAGCACGTATGGCGTGTGGTTTTCGAATAGCGCGTTCGGCAGCCTGAACGGCACGGCGATCAACAGCTCGGGCAGCAACGGATACGGCGTGCTCGTCGGCGGCCTCGCCGCGAGCGTGAGCGCCACGGACGTGACGATCGCGACGAGCGGCAGCAGCGCGGCCGGCTACTACGTGTGGAGCACCGGCGTGCTGAACGCATATGGCGGCAGCGTGACGACGACCGGGCCGGGCGCGGCGGGCGTGCTCGTCGACGGCCTGTCGAGCGCGACGCTCGCGCGCGATTCGCGCGGCGCGGGCACGAACGTGGTCACGACCGGCAGCGCATCGCCAG
>NZ_JAAGPN010000150.1:0-19697 GCF_017104805.1 Paraburkholderia sp. Ac-20347
GCCCGAAGGCGCGTCGCTCACGCGCATCGACAACTCGGGCCGTCTCGACGAGGCGGGCGCCGCCTTCGTGCGCGCCGTGCAGCGGGTGGCGCTGGACTAGCGCGGCATCGTGCGGGCCGTGTACGGCCGCCGTCGGCGTGCGTTGCGGTGCGCGTTATTTTTGGCCGCTCCAGAATGGCATGAGAAGATGCAGGCGACCCCGCGAATCATGCGCAAACCCCAACGAGAACGCCCTTGGACCGTTTCCAGGAGATGCAGATCTTTACGCGCATCGTCGACCGCCGCAGCTTCACGCAGGCGGCCGAGGATCTGAACCTGCCGCGCGCCACCGTCACCAATTCGATCAAGCGCCTCGAGACCCGTCTCGGCGTGCGTCTGCTCGAACGCACCACGCGCCACGTGAAGCCCACGCACGACGGCGACGCCTACTATCAGCGCTGCACGCGCCTGCTCGCCGACCTTGAGGAAACCGAGGAAGCGTTCCGCGAGACCGATCCGCAAGGCCGTCTGCGCGTGAACATGCAGGAGACGCTCGCGCGCTACTTCGTGATGCCGCGTCTCGGGCAGTTTCTCGCGCGTTATCCGCGTGTGGAGCTGTTCATCGGCTCGGGCGATCATTTCGTCGATCTGGTGCGCGAGGGCATCGACTGCGTGCTGCGTGCGGGCGAGCTGGCCGATTCGTCGATGGTCGCGCGACGCGTGGCGCTGCTCGAACAGGTGACGTGCGCGAGTCCGGCGTATCTGGAACGTCACGGCGATCCGGCGTCGATCGATGCGCTGCTCGACGGCCATCAGGCCGTCAACTATCTCTCGCCGGCCTCGGGGCGCGCGCATCCGCTCGAATTCGCGTTGCCCGACGGCGTGCGCAACATCACGCTGCCCGGACCGGTGGCGGTGAACGGCGCGGAGTTGTACACGGCGGGCGCCGTCGCGGGATTGGGGCTCGTGCAGGTGCCGCGCTATCGCGTGCGCGAGCAACTGGCCAACGGCGAGCTGTGCGTCGTGCTGGCGGATCAGCCGCCGCCGCCGATGCCGGTGTCGGTGCTGTATCCGCAAAGCCGGCAACTGGCGCTGCGCGTGCGCGCTTTCGCCGACTGGCTCGTGCAGGCGTTCGCCGACGCGGGTTGAAGTCGAAGCGGAAGCTGACGTGAAGCGAAGCGCGCGCGGGCGTGCTTCAGGTGCGCCGCGAAACCATGCCGGAGACGCGCTGCGCGGCTTGCTGAAGCGGATCGAGGAAGGTCTTGACCATCTGCTTCGCGCTCGTGCGCTGAGCGTTGCCGCTGATGTTCATCGCGGCGATCACGCGGCCCTGGCGGTTGCGGATCGGCGCCGAGATCGAAATCAGCCCGCCTTCCAGTTCCTGATCGACGATCGCCCAGCCCTGCGCGCGCACCTGCCCGATGATCTTCTTGAGCTCGTCCTTGTCGGTGACCGTGCGCGGCGTGTGCGCGTAGAGCGGCGAGGCGCCGAGCGTGGCGTCGAGCGCGTCGTCGTCGAGCGCGGCCAGCAGCACGCGGCCCATCGACGTGCAATAAGCGGGCAGGCGGCTGCCGATCGAGAGGTTGATCGTCATGATCTTGTGCGTGGGCACGCGCAGCACGTAGACGATTTCGGTGCGGTCGAGCACGGCCGCCGAGCAGCTTTCGTGAACCGTCGCCGAGAGTTCTTCCATGACCGGCTCGGCCAGATTCCAGAACGGCATCGACGTGAGATAGGCGAAGCCGAGGTCGAGAATCTTGGGCGTGAGCCGGAACAGCCGGCCTTCGGCCTCGACGTAGCCGAGCGTCTGCAGCGTGAGCAGGATGCGGCGCGCGCCCGCGCGCGTGAGGCCGGTGGCGGCGGCGACGTCGGTGAGCGTCTGCTCGGGGTGCGCGGCGTTGAACGCCCGGATCACGGAAAGTCCGCGCGCGAACGACTGCACGTAGGAGTCGCCCGGCTTTTCGGGCGTGTCCGGCTGCTCGTCGGAACGGTCGGGCGAGGCGCTGGTGGCGGAAGTCATGGCGTCGTGGCGTCGGATCAAGGGCGGGAGGCGGCGCGTGGGTAACCCGTCACCATAGCGCAAGCGCATTGTTTCGCCAACAGGCATAGGGAAAAGCTGCGGCGGCTTGACGCGAGCATGCGGCACCTCTCCGCATTTTATCTGTAGATTTGATTTAGCTCAATTTTCATACCGAATAAGCGCGTTGACGATATTTTGTCGGCGCGATATTGCGAAGTTTTTATCGGATAAATGAATGCGGTGGTGATTAACCCAGATAATTAAATCGACATCCATAATCGGGCGTTTTTTCCGAATGCCGGACAAAACAGAATAGGTCGCATTCAGCCCGCGCCAGGTGGGCGTCCGGCTCGCGTCATGGGTTTTTTATCCGGCGTCAATCGCCGTCTTTTGCGCCACGGAAGCCCGGCGCAGCGCCGCGCCCGCGCCGCCTCTCAACGATCGAAAGCAAATTGAAAGATATTTGCGTCTTTCCGTCGCGCCTGGCCGGGCGAGATTTGTCGCATTTGATAAACCTTGGCGAGGATCAAATTTTCGAATAGTTCCTTTCCGTAGAATTTCGCCAAATACGATACGGGTGCATTTTGCATAGCGGTTTTATCGCGAAGCGAATGTGTGAAGCGTCGAAAGTGGTTCAACGGAAAATCAGGCAATTATGAAGAGAAAGGCCTTCAAAAGGTGGTTAATCCCCCTCGGCAGCGGGCTGCTCGTCTCCCTCGCGGGATGTAGCGGCAACATGGTTCTGCTCGATCCCAAGGGCAGCGTGGGCGTGGCCGAAAAAGAACTCATCGCCACGGCAACATGGGCCATGCTGCTCGTCGTGGTGCCCGTCATCCTGCTCACGCTCTACTTCGCCTGGCGCTATCGAGCGTCGAACCGCGACGCCACCTACGCACCCAAGTGGGCGCACTCCACCGCGATCGAAGTGGTGGTCTGGACCATTCCGGCCATCATCATCCTGTTCCTCGCCATCCTCACCTGGAAGACCACGCACGAGCTCGACCCCTACAAGCCGCTCGAGTCGAACGCGAAGCCCATCAACGTCGAAGTCGTCGCGCTCGACTGGAAATGGCTGTTCATCTACCCGGACCTCGGCATTGCTTCGGTCAACCAGCTCGCCGTGCCGGTGGGTACGCCGGTGAACTTCCGCATTACGTCGGATTCGGTGATGAACTCGTTCTTCATCCCGCAACTCGGCACCCAGGTCTACGCGATGGCGGGCATGCAGACGCGCCTGCACCTGATCGCCGACCATGCGGGCGACTACGCGGGCATCTCGTCCAACTATAGCGGCCGCGGCTTCTCCGACATGAAGTTCCGCACGATCGCCACGAGCCAGCAGGACTTCGACGCGTGGGTCCAGAAGGTCAAGGCGTCGCGCGCCGACCTCACGATGGACCAGTACGCGAGCGTCGCGCAGCCGCAGGAAAAGGCGCCGGTGGCGTACTTCTCGACGGTCGACCCGAAGCTCTTCAACAACATTATCGCGAAGTACAACAACGGCCACGTCACGAATTTCAGTGACCCGTCGTGCGCGACCAAGGGGTAAGCAGGCATGTTCGGCAAACTTACATTAGAGGCGATTCCATTCGATCAGCCGATCATCATGGGCGCGGCCGCGTTCATGGCGCTGATCGTGCTCGCGGTGCTCGGCCTCGTCACCGTGACGGGCAAGTGGAAGTATCTGTGGAACGAGTGGTTCACGAGCGTGGACCACAAGCGTATCGGCGTCATGTACATGATCGTCGCCGTGCTCATGCTCGTGCGCGGCTTCGCCGACGCGGTCATGATGCGTATCCAGCAGGCGCTGGCGTTCGATGCGCCGGGCTATCTGCCGCCGCACCACTACGACCAGATCTTCACGGCGCACGGCGTCATCATGATCTTCTTCATGGCGATGGCGCTCATGGTCGGGCTGTTCAACCTCGTGGTGCCGCTGCAGATCGGCGCGCGCGATGTGGCGTTCCCGTTCCTGAACTCGCTGTCGTTCTGGATGACGGCGATCGCCGCGATCCTCATGAACCTGTCGCTCGTGATCGGCGAGTTCGCGCAGGTCGGCTGGCTCGCGTATCCGCCGCTCTCGGAGCTGCAATACAGTCCAGGCGTCGGGGTCGACTATTACATCTGGGCGCTGCAGCTTTCGGGCGTCGGCACGCTGATCACGGCGATCAACTTCTTCGTCACGATCATCAAGATGCGCGCGCCAGGCATGAGCCTGATGAAGATGCCGGTGTTCACGTGGACCGCGCTCTGCTCGAACGTGCTGATCATGGCAACGTTCCCGATCCTCACGATCGCGCTCGCGCTGCTCGGCCTCGACCGCTACGTCGGCACGCACTTCTTCACGAATGACGGCGGCGGCAACCCGATGGTGTATCTGAACCTGATCTGGGCGTGGGGCCACCCCGAGGTGTACATCCTCGTGCTGCCCGCGTTCGGTATCTATTCGGAAGTCATGGCCACGTTCTCGAAGAAGCCGCTGTTCGGCTACAAGACGATGGTCTACGCCTCGTGCGTCATCATGATTCTCGCGTTCCTCGTGTGGGCGCACCACTTCTTCACGATGGGCTCGGGCGCCGACGTCAACGCGTTCTTCGGCATCATGACGATGATCATCGCGATCCCAACGGGCGTGAAGATCTTCAACTGGCTGTTCACGATGTATCGCGGCCGCATCGAATTCACCGCCCCTGTGCTGTGGACGATCGGCTTCATGGTCACCTTCTCGATCGGCGGCATGACCGGCGTGATGATGGCCATCCCGGGTGCAGACTTCGTGCTGCACAACTCGCTGTTCCTCGTGGCTCACTTCCACAACGCCATCATCGGCGGCGTGGTGTTCGGCTACCTCGCGGGCCTGCACTACTGGTTCCCGAAGGTGTTCGGCATCAAGCCCAACGAGAAGCTCGGCAAGGCGTCGTTCTGGTGCTGGTTCGTGGGTTTCTATGTGGCCTTCGTGCCGCTGTACGTGCTCGGCTTCATGGGCGCCACGCGCCGTCTGAACCACTACGACAATCCGGCATGGCAACCGCTGTTCATCGTGGCGGCCGTCGGCGTGGCGATCATCGCGCTGGGCGTGGTGTTCCAGGTGCTGCAATGGGTGATGGCGTTCGTGAACCGCAACAAGGCGGAATGCCAGGACGTCACGGGCGATCCGTGGGGCGCGCGCACGCTCGAATGGTCGATTTCGTCGCCGCCGCCGGTCTACAACTTCGCGGTCATCCCGCAGGTGCATGACATCGACGCCTTCACGCACATGAAGGAAACGGGCCATGGTCTGGGTCTCGCGGCGAAGTACCAGGACATCCATATGCCGTCGAACACGGCGTCGGGTTTCCTGATCGGCATGTTCAGCCTCGTGCTGGGCTTCGCGGGCATCTGGCACATCACGTGGCTCGCCGTGCTCGCGTTCGTCGCCATCGTCGTGACGGTTGCGGTGCATAGCTTCGGCAAGCACGACGGCTACTACATTCCGGCCGCCAAGGTCCGCGAGATCGAAGAGAAGCGCCATCGCGCGGCGGTTGCCGCCGAGCGCGAAATGGAAGCGCTGGAGGCTTAAACGATGTTACAGAAAACTCATACGGCAACGCTCGCCGATCTCGATCACGACGATCATCGGCCTTCGAACTCGGTGTTCGGCTTCTGGGTGTACCTGATGACCGACTGCATTCTGTTCGCGTCGCTGTTCGCCACGTTCGGCGTGCTCGGCCATCAGTTTGCGGGCGGCCCCACGGGCAAGGACCTGTTCAAGATCGGCGACGTCGCGGTCGAAACGGCGGCACTGCTGCTGTCGAGCATCACCTACGGTTTCGCGATGCTCGCCGCGCACCGCCGCAAGAACGGCGCGGTGCTCGGCTGGCTGGCGGTGACCTTCGTGCTCGGCCTGGCGTTCCTCGGGCTCGAACTAAACGAGTTCTCGCACCTGATCGCCGAAGGCGCGGGTCCGCAACGCAGCGCGTTCCTTTCGTCGTTCTTCGCGCTGGTGAGCACGCACGGTCTGCACGTGTTCTTCGGCCTCGTCTGGATGGTCGTGCTGATGGTGCAGGTGATGCGCCGTCCGCAACTCGACGATCAGGCAATCCGCCGTCTCACGTGCCTCAGCCTCTTCTGGCACTTTCTGGACGTGGTCTGGATCTGCGTGTTTTCTTTTGTCTACCTCGGGAGCGTGCTCTAAATGGCTCATCCTCAAGCAGAAGCCCATGGCAGCCTCAGCAGCTATGCAACCGGCTTCATTCTCTCGGTGCTGCTGACCGCCGGCGCGTTCGGCATCGTGCTGCACGGTTCGCTGGACGCCAGCACCGCCCTGATCGCGATTGCCGTGCTGGCCTTCGTGCAGGTCGTCGTCCACCTCGTGTTCTTCCTGCATCTGAACTCGTCGGGGCAAGGCTGGAACGTGGTGTCGCTCGCCTATACTGTGTTAGCCGCTGCGTTCCTGATCTTCGGCACGATCTGGGTCATGCATAACGTCAGCATGAACATGATGTCGCGCTAAGCGTCATCGCGCGCGTCCTGCCAGGCGCGCAGGCACTACCCGCAACGGCCGCACAGTTCCTTGATCTGTGCGGCCGTTGCCGTTTTGTCTGCGCTTTATGGACCGGATGCGCGCTTGACACTCGCGCGCCGCGACGCCTATCATGGGCGCCAAATGTTCGATTATCGACCATGAGTTCGCATATCGAACATCACGCACGAGGACGTGCGCGTTCGATCCCTCCTTTTCGCCCGCGCAGTCCGTCTATCTCAATCAGCTTTACATGAGATTCGGGTCGAGCCGCCGCGCTCGCGCCGGGATCGACAGGAGACTTCAATGACGGAAGCTTTCATCTGCGACGCGATTCGCACGCCGATCGGCCGCTACGCGGGCGCGCTTTCCCCGGTTCGTGCCGACGACCTCGGCGCCGTGCCCCTCAAGGCGCTCATGGAGCGCAACAAGGAAGTGGACTGGGCCGCGATCGACGACGTGATCTACGGCTGCGCGAACCAGGCCGGCGAGGACAACCGCAACGTCGCGCGCATGTCGTCGCTGCTGGCGGGCCTGCCGCAGGCCGTGCCGGGCTCGACCGTCAATCGTCTCTGCGGCTCGGGCATGGACGCCGTCGGCATCGCCGCGCGCGCGCTCAAGTCGGGCGAAGCGGGCCTGATGATCGCGGGCGGCGTGGAAAGCATGAGCCGCGCGCCGTTCGTCATGGGCAAGGCCGCGACCGCATTCGCGCGCGACGCCGCCATCTACGACACGACCATCGGCTGGCGCTTCGTCAACAAGCTGATGAAGCAGCAATACGGCGTCGACTCGATGCCGGAAACGGCTGAGAACGTCGCGGTCGACTACAACATCAGCCGCGCCGATCAAGACGCCTTCGCGCTGCGCAGCCAGTTGAAGGCCGCGCGCGCCATCGCCGACGGCACGCTCGCGCAGGAAATCGTCTCGGTTTCGATCGCGCAGAAGAAGGGCGATCCGCTCGTGGTGTCGCGCGACGAGCATCCGCGTGAAACCACCCTCGAAGCGCTCGCGAAGCTCAAGGGCGTCGTGGGCCAGGACGGCTCGGTGACGGCCGGCAACGCCTCGGGCGTGAACGACGGCGCCTGCGCGCTGCTGCTCGCGAACGAAGAAAACGCCAAGCGCTTCGGCCTCACGCCGCGCGCACGCGTGCTCGGCATCGCCACCGCGGGCGTCGCGCCGCGCGTGATGGGCATCGGCCCGGCGCCGGCCACGCAAAAGCTGCTCGCGCGTCTGAACATGACGATCGATCAGTTCGACGTGATCGAGCTCAATGAAGCGTTCGCTTCGCAAGGCCTCGCGGTGCTGCGCATGCTCGGCGTGGCCGACGACGACGCGCGCGTCAACCCGAACGGCGGCGCAATCGCGCTGGGCCACCCGCTCGGCATGAGCGGCGCGCGCCTCGTGACCACGGCGATGTATCAGCTGCATCGCACCAACGGCCGTTTCGCGCTGTGCACGATGTGTATCGGCGTCGGTCAGGGCATCGCCATCGCGATCGAGCGCATCTAAGCCAGCGGCTTCGCACGGCGATGTTTTAAAACAAGCCGCGTCCGTTGCGCCAAACCGCGAACCTCCGGGTTCGCGGTTTTTTTTCGTCCCGACGGTCCGCTGATTTGCGCGAAGTCCAATTCCTGGCGATTGCGAGTCGCAGTCCTGCATCCAACGCGAATAACCTGATAGCGGACGCGGACAGTTACGACGCTCGTTCAGAAAGCCGCGCGTAAAATCGCCTCCACATCGGCGTGAGATCGCCGGTCGTAACTTGGTCGCGGATAGATCGCAGTCCCGTTGCATCGTGATTCAAACCCCGTCTTTCAAGGAGAACGCGGATGATGAAGGCAGCGACTTTGGCAGCAGCCGTGGTGATGGGCGTCGCAGTCGGCCAGGCGGCGTGGGCACAAAACGAGCAGCCCGCGCAGCCGGATCAGGCGGGCGGACAAACGGCGCGCGCGGGCGCGGCGCAGGCGATCATCGCCAACGTGCCGCCGGTGCATCTGAAGGCGAAGATCGTCGGCATCGACCGCGCCGCGCGCGTGGTCACGCTGCGCGGTCCGCGCGGCAACGACGTGGATATCGCGCTCAGCCCGCAGGTCGGTAATTTCGATCAACTGAACGTTGGCGATACCGTCGACGTGCTCTACAAAAATGCGCTGCTCGTGACGGCGAACAAGGTGACCGGCAGCGACAAGGGCATCCGCAAGCGCGTGGATACCAACGTCTGTCTGCCCGCTTCGTCGGGTTACGACGCCGCGCGCCAGGTCGAGGTGCAGGCGACGGTGCAGCACATCAATCTGAAGAAGCGCGAGGTCACGCTGCGCGGCGCGTATCAGACGGTCACGCTCGAAGCGCCGTCTGATCTCGATCTCAAGAGCCTGAAAGTGGGCGACATGGTGCACGCCGTGTTCGTGTCCGCGTACGCGACGCAGGTTACGCCGGTGGGCGCGTCGGAATAGGTCGCGTGCATCGTCCGACGGCGCAAAAGACAACGCCGGCGCACCGCGAGTGATCGCGATGCGCCGGCGTTTTTACATCGGCGGGAGCGTCGCGTCGAGCGGTGTCGACGCGACGTGCAAGCGGATTACATGCCCGCCATGCACAGATACTTGATGACGACGTAGTCGTCCACGCCGTAGTGCGAGCCTTCGCGGCCGAGGCCGGATTGCTTCACGCCGCCGAACGGTGCGACTTCGTTCGAGATCAGGCCCGTGTTGATGCCGACCATGCCGTATTCGAGCGCTTCCGCCACGCGCCAGACGCGGCCGATGTCGCGGCTGTAGAAGTAGGCGGCGAGGCCGAACTCGGTGTCGTTCGCCATCTTGATCACTTCCTCGTCCGACGAGAAGCGGAACAGCGGCGCGAGCGGGCCGAAGGTTTCGTCGCGCGCGACCTTCATCGCAGGCGTGACGCCCGTCAGGATGGTCGGCTCGAAGAAGCCGTGGCCGAGCGCGTGGCGCTTGCCGCCCGTCAGCACCTGCGCGCCCTTGCCGAGCGCGTCCTCGATATGCGATTCCACCTTCAGCACGGCCGCTTCGTTGATCAGCGGACCTTGCGTCACGCCGTTCTCGGTGCCGAGGCCGACCTTGAGCTTTTCGACCGCGTCCTTGAGCTTCGCGGCGAACGTGTCGTACACGGCGTCGTGCACGTAGAAGCGGTTCGTGCAGACGCAGGTCTGGCCGCTGTTGCGGTACTTCGAAGCGATCGCGCCCGCGACGGCGGCGTCGATGTCGGCATCGTCGAACACGATGAACGGCGCGTTGCCGCCGAGTTCGAGCGAGACCTTCTTGACCGTCGAGGCGCACTGGCTCATCAGCAGGCGGCCGACCGGCGTCGAGCCCGTGAACGACAGCTTGCGCACGGTCGGATTGCTCGTCAGTTCGCCGCCGATGGCCTTCGGGTCGCCCGTGACGACGCTGAAGATGCCCGCGGGCACGCCCGCGCGTTCGGCCAGCACGGCCAGCGCGAGCGCCGAGAACGGCGTGGCTTCGGCGGGCTTGAGGACGATCGGACAACCGGCGGCGAGCGCGGGGCCGACCTTGCGCGTGATCATCGCGGCGGGGAAATTCCACGGCGTGATCGCGGCGCAGACGCCGATCGCTTCCTTCGTCACGACGAGGCGCTTGTCGTTGGCGACGGTCGGGATCGTGTCGCCGTAAATGCGCTTGCCTTCTTCCGCGAACCATTCGAGGAACGAAGCGGCGTAGCCGATTTCGCCCTTCGCTTCGGCAAGCGGCTTGCCTTGTTCGGTCGTGAGGATCAGCGCGAGGTCGTCGGCGTTTTCCATCATCAGGTCATGCCACTTGCGCAGGATGACGCTGCGTTCCTTCGCGGTCTTCGCGCGCCACTTCGGCCACGCGGCGTTCGCGGCGGCGATCGCGCGGCGCGTTTCGGCGGCGCCCATGCGCGGCACCGTGCCGATCAGCGCGCCGGTGGCGGGATTGGTCACGTCGAGCGTGGCACCGTCTTCGGCGCCTTGCCATTCGCCGTTGATGTAGGCCAGATTCTTCAGCAGCGATGCGTCTTTCAGGTTCATTCTGGAACTCCCGACAGGCTTCGATTCGTTTCGGTTTGACGTGGCTGGCGCGCGCGCGACGATGGCGCGCGGCGCACAACGACGAACGGCACAGCGGCAAGCGCCGGTGTGCCGTCAGGGGATGGCCCGCGCGCGGCGGGCCGGTGTTTCGATGTGAGGCGCGAGAGGCGACCGGCGAGGTGCGAGGCTTACGCCGGCACGCCCACGGCTTCCTTGATCGACTCTTCGAGAATCGCGAGCGCTTCGTCGAACACGTTGTCCTGGATCGTCAGCGGGAACAGGAAACGCACGACGTTCGAGTACACGCCGCAAACCAGCAGCAGCAGGCCGCGGTTGAGCGCGGCGGTTTGCACGCGCTTCGTGAAGTCGGCGTCGGCGTCGCTCGTGCCCGGCTTGCAGAATTCGACGGCGTTCATCGCGCCCGGGCCGCGCACGTCGGCGATTTGCGGCACTTCCGCCTTCATCGCATTGAGCTTGGCCTTGAGCTTGTCGCCGAGCTTCGTGGCGCGCTCGCAGAGCTTTTCTTCTTCGATGATCTCGATCACCGCGTGCGCCGACGCTACGGCCAGCGGGTTGCCCGCGTACGTGCCGCCGAGGCCGCCGGGCGCTGCCGCGTCCATGACTTCCGCGCGGCCGACCACGCCCGACAGCGGCATGCCGCCGGCCAGGCTCTTGGCGATCGTCATGAGGTCAGGCGTGACGTCGTAGTGTTCCATCGCGAACAGCTTGCCGGTGCGCGCGAAGCCCGTTTGCACTTCGTCGGCGATCAGCAGGATGCCGTGCGTGTCGCAGATCTTGCGCAGGCCGCGCACGAAGTCCGCCGGCGCCTGGTAGAAGCCGCCTTCGCCCTGAACCGGTTCGAAGATGATCGCGGCGACGCGCTTCGGATCGATGTCGGCCTTGAACAGCATTTCGATGTGCTTGAGCGAGTCGGCCGTGCTGATGCCGTGAACCGCGTTGGGGTACGGCGCGTGGTAGACGTCGGACGGGAACGGGCCGAAGTTCAGCTTGTACGGCGCGACCTTGCCGGTGAGCGCCATGCCCATCATCGTGCGGCCGTGGAAACCGCCCGCGAAGGCGATCACGCCCGGACGGCCGGTCGAGGCGCGTGCGATCTTGACGGCGTTTTCGACGGCTTCCGCGCCGGTCGTGAAGAACGCGGCCTTCTTCGCGAAGCTGCCCGGTGCGCGCGCGGCGACCTTTTCGGCCAGCGAGACGTACGACTCGTACGGCACGATCTGGTAGGCGGTGTGCGTGAAGCGGTCGAGCTGCGCCTTGATGGCGGCGACGATCTTCGGATGGCGGTGGCCCGTGTTGCACACGGCGATGCCGGCGGCGAAGTCGATGACGCGGCGGCCTTCGACGTCCCACAGTTCCGCGTTTTCAGCGCGCTCGGCGTAGAAGTTGCACATCACGCCCACGCCACGCGGCGTGATGGCGTCCTTGCGGCTCTGCAGATCGGCGTTCTTGCTCACGTTCATCTCCTTCACAAACTTCGGTTTTCGGATTGGTTGGTGGACCGGCAAGCAGTCCATGGCGCGACTATACTCACGTTTGGCTCTAAATTTCAGAGCCATTCAAATAAATTCATAGGAGCCAATTTCGATGCGTGCGAGTGTCCTGTCCGACTGGCTGGCCCAGCGGATCGAGCGCGGCAGCGGACAGCCCGTCTATCGCCAGTTGCACCGGCTGCTGCAGCAGGCGATCCTGTCGCGCGAGCTGCCCGCGGGCGCGCGCGTGCCGTCCTCGCGGCTGCTGGCGGCGGAATTGGGGATCGCGCGCAATACCGTGACGCAGGTCTACGAGCAATTGGTGCTCGAAGGCTATGTGACGTCGGCGACCGGGCGCGGCACCTTCGTCGCCGATACGTCGCCGGACGAGATCGTCGGCGCGGCGGAAATTGGCTCTATCGATGGGCGGAAAAATGCGTCGCTGTCAGGAGCCGCGCGGATCGGCGGCGGGATTGCAACTAACAGCCCCGACGGGCGGCGTGCGGCGGGGTTGGCCGGAGCGGGCGTCGAGGCGCAAGGCAAGGCGGATACGGGCGCGGGGAGTTTGCCGGGTTCGGCACGCGCGGGCGGCTCTGTTGGTTCTGACGGCTCCGGCCACGCGTCGCTCGCCTCCGCAACGCAGGCCGCAACGCTCCCCGAAACCTCGCCGCTAATTCTGCCCGCAACCGCGCCTTTCCATCGTCCCGCCGCGCGCGCCTTGTCCACGCGCGGCGCGCGCCTGATCGCGGGCGCGGGCGTCTCGAAGCGCCAGGGCGGCGCGTTCATGCCCGGCGTCCCCGACGTCTCGCGCTTTCCCGCGCGCGTCTGGACGCGTCTGCACAACAAATACTGGCGCAGCCTGCGCCCCGACCTGCTGACCTACGCGCCGGGCGGCGGCCTCGCGCTGCTGCGTCACGTGCTCGCCGACTATCTGCGCACTTCGCGTTCGGTGCGCTGCTCGCCCGAGCAGATCATCATCACGACCGGCATCCACCAGTCGATCGACCTCGCGGTGCGGCTGCTGTCCGATCCCGGCGACACCATCTGGACCGAAGACCCCTGCTACTGGGGCGTGCGCAGCGTGCTGCACGTTTCGGGGCTGAAGGCGCGTCCGGTCGCCGTCGACAGCGAGGGCCTCAACCCGTCCGCCGCCGATTTCGCCGCGCCGCCGCCGAAGCTCATCCTCGTCACGCCGTCACATCAATATCCGCTCGGCATGGTGATGAGTCTCGCGCGCCGCCGCATGCTGCTCGAGTACGCGCGCCAGCATCAGTGCTGGATCATCGAGGACGATTACGACAGCGAATTCCGCTACGGCAGCCGGCCGCTCGCGTCGCTGCAAGGGCTCGATACGGCGGGGCAGGTGATCTACGTGGGCAGCTTCGGCAAGACGCTGTTTCCGGGCCTGCGCGTCGGCTATCTGGTCGCGCCCGAACCGCTCGCCGAGAGCTTCGCCACCGCGAGCGCGGAGCTGTATCGCGAAGGGCAGTTGCTGCAGCAGGCCGTGCTGGCGGAGTTCATCGCCGAGGGGCATTTCACGTCGCATATCCGCAAGATGCGCGCGCTTTACGGCCAGCGGCGCCAGGCGCTGCTCGACGCCGCCACGCGCCGTTATGGCGACGCGCTGCCCGCGCTGGGCGGCGACGCGGGTCTGCACGTCGTCATGCAGTTGCCCGAAGGCAGCGACGACCGCGCCGTGGCCGAGGCCGCGCTCGCGCGCAACATCGTCGTGCGGCCCTTGTCGGGGTATTACTCGGCGCGCGAGCGTGCGGCGTCGGGCTTGCTGATCGGCTATGCGTGCGTGCCCGACGAGGACATCGCGCCCGCGTTCGACACGCTCGCCGAAGCCATCGACGCGACTTTGCCGAGCTTCGCCTGAGCGTCGCGCGAACGCGCGCCTTTCGGGTTCAAAGCGGTTTTAAAGCGGGTTCAAAGCGGGTTCAAAGCGGGTTCAAAGCGCGTTCAAAGCCGGATCAGCACCGCGCCGCAGGTGACGAGCGCGCACGCGATCATGCGGCGCGCCGTGAGCTGCTCCTTCATGAAGAGCCAGCCGATCAGCACCGCGAAGATCGACGACAGTTCGCGCAGCGCGGAGACCATCGCGATCGGCAGGAAGCGGAACGCCTCGATCACGAAGCAGTACGCGACGAGCGCGAGCACGCCTGCGAGCATGCCGCGCGCGACGGCGGCCTTCGACGTGAACATCTGCGCCGCGCCGCCGCGCAGCTTGCAGACAATCAAAAATTGCGGCACGTTCCAGAGCAGATACACCCACATGATGTAGCTGAGCGCGTTGCCGGCGGCGCGCGCGCCGAGTCCGTCGACGATCGAATAGACCGCGATGAACAGACCCGTGAGCAGTGCGTACGGCACGCTTTCGCCCGAGAAGCGCATGCCGCGCCGGAACGCCAGCGACATGATGCCGAGCGACACGAGCACCACGCCCGTCGCGGCCACTGCGTGCAGTGCTTCGTGCGCGAACACCAGCGCGCCCGCCGAGATCAGCAAGGGCGAGAGTCCGCGCGCGATCGGGTAGATCTGGCCGAAGTCGCCGCTGCGATACGCGCGCACGAGCGTGAAGCAGTACGCGAGTTCGAGCACGGCGGACGCGGCGATATAGGGCCAGCTCGCGGCGTCGGGCAGCGGCAGCACGCACACGCCGATCGCGCTCACGATCACATACGGCACGGAGAACATCCCGAGCAGCCAGACGCGGTCGTTCGAGAGATGAAGGAAGGCATTCCAGCTCGCGTGCATGAGCGCCGAGAGCAAAACCAGCAGGACGACGAAACTGGCCATCGAAAGTGATCGCGGGTGAGGCGGTTGGAGGGGGAAAGCGCGGCGCGGCAAGGTGCGACACGCTGCGACGACTGCCACAATTTGCCACAAAGAGATGCAAATTGCCGCAAGCCCTCCATTATTCCAGTGAATGCCGGGCGATGCCAGTGAATTGAAAGCGGGGTGTGGCGGCGTGCCGGAAAGCGCGACGCGAGCCGCGGAACCGGGGCTCGCGTCGAGAAGCGAGAGGGGAAATCAGCGCCCGGAAGAACGCCGCTCAGATCACTCGCGCGCGCAGCCGCGCCGAGACCAGATCGATGATCGTCACCACGGCCACGACCATGATGAGCACCGCGGAAGTCTGCTGATAGTCGAACGAGCGGATTTCCTCGTAGAGCACGACGCCGATGCCGCCCGCGCCCACCATGCCCACCACCATCGCCGAGCGCACGTTCGACTCGAAACGGTAGAGCGCGTAGGAGATCCACAGCGGCATGACCTGCGGCAGCACGCCGTAGATGATTTCGTCGAGCGGCGTGGCGCCGGTCGCGCGCACGCCTTCGGCGGGACGCGGATCGATGGCTTCGACGGCTTCCGCGAACAGCTTCGCGAGCACGCCCGTCGTGTGCACCCACAGCGCGAGCACGCCCGCGAACGGCCCGAGCCCGACCGCGACGATGAAGAGCATCGCGAACACCATCTCGTTGATGGCGCGGCACGCGTCCATCAGGCGGCGCACCGGATGCAGCACCCAGGCCGGCGCGAGATTGTGCGCCGACATCAGCCCGCACGGCACCGCGCAGACGATGGCGAGCGCCGTGCCCCAGAGCGCGACCGCGATCGTCACCCACATCTCATGCACGTAGGTGCGCCACTCGTGGAAGTCGGGCGGAAAGAAGCCTTCCGCGAAGGTGCCCATGTTGGCCGAATCGGAGAGCAGGTCGAGCGGGCGCATGTCCGCGCCGTGCCACGCCGCGCCGAGCAGCATCAGCACCAGCGCCCAGAGTACGAGCGAGGACCAGCTGCGCTTGCTGGCGGCGGCTTGCATGCGCGCTTTCGCTTCAGCGCTCTGCACGTTCTGGGCGTTCTGCGGCGCAAGCCGCGAGGCGTCGAAGTCCATCGCGCCCATCACGGTTTCGCCGGGGCGTTGAGCGCGCCGATCTTCGCGTCGATGGCCGCGATCTGGCTCTTGCGGTCGTCGTCGGAGAGATGGGTGTCGGCGGCGATCTTCTGCTTTTGCTGGAACAGCGCGATCTGGCGGATCGGCAACAGTTGCTCGTCGCTCGACGGCGCGAAGCCCGCGTAGCCGGTGATATCGGCCATGATTTTCTTCTCGCGCGGATCGGTCTTCGCGTAGTGATAGAAGAAGTCGCGCAGCTTCTGCTTGGTCGCTTCGGGCAGATCCTTGCGCATCACGAGCGGATCGGACGGAATCAGCGGCGAGGTCCACAGCACGCGCACTTCCTTGAAACGGTCCGGATGCTTGCGCTCCAGCGTGGCCAGTTCCATCGTGTTGTTGGTGGCGATATCGACCTTGTTGTTCACCACGGCGAGCAGGTTCGCTTCATGGCTCGACGGCAGCACGGTCTTGAACGTGGTCGCGTTCACCGGCAGATTGCGCTGCGCGAACAGATAATAACCGGGCACCAGCGAGCCCGACGTGGAATTCGGATCGCCCCAGCCCAACGTAAGATCCTTAGGATTCTTGAATACGTCATCGAGCGTCTTCACGCGGCTGTTCACGTTGGTGATCAGCACCGACTTGTAGCCCGCGTCGCCATTCGCGTAGAGCACCTTCGCGAACACTTCGCCGTTCGAGCGGTCCACGGCTTCCATCGCCGAGGCATTGCCGAAATAGCCGATCTGCACCTTGTTGAAGCGCATCGCTTCGATAATGCCCGAATAGTCGGTGGCGAAGAACGCATTCACGTGCAGACCCGTCTGACGATTCAGATCGTCGATGAACGGTTGCCAGCGCTGCTTGAGGACTGCTGACGAATCGGTCGAAATAATGCCGAAGCTCAGGTCGTCGGCGCGAGCGGCCGATGCGCCGAGCGCGGCGAAGGCCACGGCGCCGGCGGCGCAGCAGGAAAGCAGGGAACGGATCAGTTTCATGTGAGAGGCGGTCCGGTTCGTTGGGGAAGAGAAAACGTTTGCGTGCGATGCGGTGAAGCAGGTCAGGCCGCCGTCGGCTGCGCGCCGAAATGCTGCATGCGTGCTTGCGGAAGGGATGGATCGAGCGGCTGTTCCGGCGATTGATCAGGCGACTGAGCGGGCGCGCCATCCGCGTCGAGCAATTCGCGCGCGGCGCTGCCGTAGAGCTTTTGCAGCAACTCGGGCGTGAGCGCGGCGGACGGTCCGTCGTAGACCACGCGGCCGTCGCGCAGCGCGACCGTGCGCGGGCAATACTGCATGGCGATATCCACCTGATGCAGCGACACGACCACCGTGAGCCCGTGATTGCGATTGAGCATGCGCAGCATGTCCATCACGCGGCGCGACGATTCGGGATCGAGCGAGGCGATCGGTTCGTCGGCGAGAATCAGGCGTGCGCGCTGCACCAGCGCACGCGCGAGCGCGGCGCGCTGCTGCTGGCCGCCGGAAAGATTCGCGGCACGCTCGTACGCTTTATCGGCGATGCCCACTTCCGCGAGCGCCGCAATCGACAGCTCGCGCTCGCTGCGCGGAAAGCGGCCCGTGAGACGGCGCCACAGCGGCAGGCGCGCGAGCGCGCCGATCAGCACGTTGGTCTCGACGGTCAAACGATGCACGAGATTGAATTGCTGAAACACGAAGCCGACGTCGCGGCGAATGCGGCGCACTTCGCGCACGATGCGTCCGTCCTGCTGGATTGGGCGGCCGAGAATCTCGATGCGCGAAGGCTGCGGATCGGCGGCGACGAAGCCCGCGATATGGCGCAGCAAAGTCGATTTGCCCGATCCCGATGCGCCGATCAGCGCGACCATTTCACCCGTGCCCACGCGCAGGTTGATTTCGTCGAGCGCCTTGCGCTGCGGTCCAAAAGTCTTCGACAGTCGTTCGATTCGAATTGCGTCCATTTGCGCGCTCATGTCAGCGTCCTGCTTGATTCATCCGATGAGTGGGAGGCGTGTGCGTCCCGTGCTCGAGTCGGGGACATTCTAGGAAGCGACTATGACGGTTGAGTGAAGGCATCGCGACGTCTAGACGACTACATGACTGAAAACGCGTCGAATGAAGCCAGCAAGTCGAAGTGATGACATCTGTGTGACGTCTCGCAGATGTCACGCGATATGTCGCATGAAAAGGCTATATTGTTGGCAAACGCATGTGCTGTCCCCGGTTTTCGAATGCCGCGCTGTTTCCCTTGAACCGAACGAGCGACGACTTGCGCCGCCATGCAGGCACTGAGCTTCCTTCCCGACAGCTTCGCCGAATACGAGGACCTGAAAACGCTCCTCGACGCGGGCTCGCCCTGGTTCGACATCCGCAGCGCGGGCGAGGTCGAGGTGCGCGGGCGGCCGTTTTCGCTCTACGTGGCGGCCGTGGGCTCGCGCGATCCGCACGCGCCGGCGATCGGCTTCTTCGGCGGCATTCACGGGCTCGAACGCATCGGCTCGCAACTCGTGCTCGATTACATGCGCGCGCTCGTGGGCCGTCTCGCGTGGGACGAATTGCTGATGCGCCAGCTCGAATCGGTGCGGCTCGTGATGATGCCCATCGTCAATCCCGGCGGCATGTGGCTCGCCACGCGCGCCAATCCGAACGGCGTCGATCTGATGCGCAACGCGCCGCAGGACGCCGACGAGCGCGTGCCCTTTCTCGCGGGCGGGCAGCGCGTGGGATCGTGGCTGCCGTGGTATCGCGGACGGCGCGGCGCGATGATGGAAACCGAAGCCTCGGCGCTGCTCAAGGTCGTCGACGAGGAACTGACGAACCGGCCGCTCGCGTTCGCGCTCGACTGTCATTCGGGTTACGGCTGGAGCGACAGCATCTGGTTTCCGTACGCGCGCACGCGCCAGCTCATGCGTCATCTGCCTGAAATGTACGTGCTGAAAACCATGTTCGAGCGCGCGCATCCGCATCACGGTTACACGTTCGAGCCGCAGAGCCATCAATATCTGCTGCACGGCGATCTGTGGGATTGCGCGTACGATCGCGCGCCCGCCGACAACGTGTTTCTGCCGCTCACGCTCGAACTCGGTTCGTGGCTGTGGATCAAGAAAAATCCGCGCCAGATCTTTTCGCGCCAGGGCATGTTCAATCCGGTGATGCAGCATCGCACCGCGCGCGTGCTGCGGCGTCACGCCAATCTGTTCGATTTCCTCACGCGCGCCGCGTATTCGTCCGAGCGCTGGCTGCCCGCAGGCGTCGCGCGGCAGCAGGTGCTGCAAAGCGCGATCGGACACTGGTATCAGCGGCCCGGCGTATGAGCGCGAACCCGAATCCGGATCCGAATCCGTCGCCGTGGATCCTGCTGCGCGGCCTCACGCGCGAATCGCGTCATTGGGGTGCGTTCGCGTCGCTGCTCGAAGCGCGTTGCGGCGCCGTGCTGCCCGTCGATCTGCCCGGCAACGGCACGCGTCATCACGCGATCTCGCCGCTCGAAGTGAGCGAATACGTCGACGTCGTGCGCCGCGAGCTTCAGCGCGCGCTCGGGCAGGGCGACGGCGCGCCGCCGTATCGCGTGCTGGCGATGTCGCTCGGCGGCATGGTCGCGACGGCGTGGGCGCTGCGTTATCCGGCCGACATCGCGCGACTCGTGCTGGTCAACACGAGCATGCGGCCCTTTAGCCGCTTCGACGAACGTCTGCGGCCCGCCGCGTGGCCCGCGCTGCTGCACGCGGCGCAGCACTGGCGCGGGCGCGACCGTATCGGCGTGGCCGAGACGCGCATTCATGCCGCGACCTGCGCGCGCCT
>NZ_JAAGPN010000151.1:0-19321 GCF_017104805.1 Paraburkholderia sp. Ac-20347
TGGCGGTCCCGGCGGCCCTGGTGGCCCCGGTGGTCCGATGGGCGGGATGGCGCAGTCGGTCGGCGTCGCCACCGCCGCGACCGGCGACGTGCCCGTGCGCCTGAGCTCGCTCGGCACCGTGACGTCGCTCGCGACCGTCACCGTCAAATCGCAGATCAGCGGCTATCTCCAGTCGATTGATTTCCGCGAAGGCCAGCACGTGAAGAAGGGCGACGTACTGGCGCAGGTCGATCCACGCCAGTACGAAGTGCTGCTCAAGCAATATCAGGGGCAGGTCGTGAAGGACAAGGCGCTGCTCGACAACGCGCGCCTCGATCTCGCGCGCTACCAGCGCCTCGCGAAAACCGACTCGGTTTCGCAGCAGACGCTCGACACCGCCGAGGCTACCGTGCGCGAGTACGAAGGCACGGTGCTGACCGATCAGGCGCAGGTCGACGCCGAAAAGCTCAATCTGACCTATTGCCGCATCGTGTCGCCGGTCGACGGACGCGTGGGACTGCGTCAGGTCGACGTCGGCAATTACGTCACGGCGTCGGACACGGACGGCGTGGTCGTCGTGACCGAGACCGATCCGATTTCGGTCGTGTTCACGCTGCCCGAGGACGATCTGGGCCGCCTCAACAAGCGCCTCGCGAGCGGCGCGCGTCTGCAGGTGACGGCCTACGACCGCTCGGGCGAGGAGAAGCTCGCGGACGGCGTGCTCGACACCGTCGACAACCAGATCGACACCACGACCGGCACCGTGAAGCTGCGCGCGCTGTTCAAGAATGCCGACGGCGCGCTGTTCCCGAATCAGTTCGTCAATATCTCGCTGCTGCTCGACACGCTGCACGGCGCGGTGACGATTCCGTCCGAGGCCGTGCAGACCGGCACGCCGGGCACCTTCGTCTATCGCGTCAACGACAATCAGACCGTGTCGCTGCGCAAGGTGCGCGTGGGCGCGTCGGCCAACGGCCGCACCGCCGTGCTCGCGGGGCTGGCGGCGGGCGATCGCCTCGTCGTGGACGGCGCCGATCATCTGAGCGACGGCGCGAAGATCCGCGAGCCGAAGCAGGGCGCCAGAAACGTCACGAAGGACGCAGGTAATAACGCAGGTAACAACGCAGGCAACGACAGCGCCGGCGCAAAGGCCCGCCCGCAGTCATGAATCCGTCGCGTCTCTTCATTCTGCGGCCGGTCGCGACGACCTTGCTGATGGCGGCGCTGCTCGTCGTCGGCCTCGTCGCGTGGCGTTTTCTGCCGCTCTCCGCGCTGCCCTCGGTCGAATACACGACGATCCAGGTGCAGACCTTCTATCCGGGCGCGAGCCCGGACGTGATGACGTCCGCCGTCACCGCGCCGCTCGAAGAGCAGCTCGGCGAAATGGCGGGCCTCAAGCAGATGGCCTCGCATTCGTCGGCGGGCGCGTCGGTCATCACGCTGCAATTCGATCTCGCGGTGTCGATGGACGTCGCCGAGCAGGAAGTGCAGGCCGCCATCAACGCGGCCGACAGCCTGCTGCCGAGCGATCTGCCCGCGCCGCCCGTCTACGCGAAGGTCAATCCCGCCGACGCGCCGATCCTCACGCTCGCGATCACCTCGCCGACGATGCCGCTCACCGAGGTGCAGGCGCTCACGAACACGCGCATCGCGCAGAAGATTTCGCAGATGGCGGGCGTGGGTCTCGTCACGCTCTCGGGCGGCCACAAGCCCGCCGTGCGCGTGCGCCCGAACATTCGCGCGCTGGCCGCTTACGGCCTGAACGTCGACGACTTGCGCACCACGCTCACGAACGTCAACACGAATGCGCCGAAGGGTTCGCTCGACGGCCCGCATCGCGCGTGGACGATCGACTCGAACGACCAGATCGAAGATCCCGAGCAGTATCTGGATACCGTGATCGCGTATCGCAGCGGCCGTCCCGTGCGCCTGCGCGATGTCGCCGACGTGGTGGCGGGCGCGGAAAACACGCAGCTCGCCGCGTGGAGCAACGACACGCCCGCGATCCTGCTGAACGTGCAGCGCCAGCCCGGCGCGAACGTCATCAAGGTCGCCGATTCGATCAAGGCGATGCTGCCCGCGCTTACGCGCGATCTGCCGTCGTCGGTGCATGTGGCGCTGCTCACGGACCGCACGACCACGATTCGCGCCTCGGTGAAGGACGTGCAGTTCGAACTCGCGCTCGCCGTCGCGCTGGTCGTGATGGTGATCTTCGTGTTCCTGCGCAACGTGCCCGCGACGCTGATTCCGAGCCTCTCGGTGCCGCTCTCGCTGGTCGGCACGTTCGCGGCGATGTATCTGTGGGGCTTCAGCCTCGACAATCTTTCGCTGATGGCGCTGACGATCGCGACCGGCTTCGTGGTCGACGATGCGATCGTCGTGATCGAGAACATCAGCCGCCACGTGGAAGCGGGCATGGAGCCGCTCGACGCCGCGTTGAAGGGCTCGCGCGAAATCGGCTTCACGATCATCTCGCTCACGGTCTCGCTGCTCGCGGTGCTGATTCCGCTGCTGTTCATGGGCGACGTGATCGGGCGTCTGTTCTACGAGTTCGCGGTGACGCTCGCGGTGGCCATCGTGATCTCGGCGGTCGTCTCGCTCACGCTGGTGCCGATGCTGTGCGCGCGGCTGTTGCGCGCCGCGCCTCACGGCACCCATGACACGCATGTAGCGTCGAAAGCACGCAAAGGCCGCGACTGGTTCGGTCCGATCATGACGCGCTACGACCGCGCGCTGACGTTCGCGCTCGATCACGAAAAGGCCACGCTCGCGGTCGCGGTGGGCACGTTCGCGCTCACGGCCGCGCTGTACGTGCTGATCCCGAAGGGCTTCTTCCCGACTCAGGATACGGGCGTGATCCAGGGCATCACCGAAGCCTCGCAATCGATCTCGTTCGAGCGCATGAGCGCGCTGCAAACGCAGCTCGCCGACGTCGTGCTGAAAGATCCGGACGTCGTGAGCCTGTCGTCGTCAGTGGGCGTGGACGGCAGCAACATGACGCTCAACATGGGCCGCATGCAGATCAACCTGAAGCCGAAGGACGAACGCAGCGCCTCGGCGAGCGAGATCATCCGCCGCCTGCAGAACGAAACCGCCGACGTGACGGGCATCGCGCTGCATATGCAGCCCGTGCAGGATCTGAGCGTGGATACGCAGGTAAGCGCGACGCAATATCAGTTCATGCTCGACAACCCCTCGATGGACGAACTGAGCACGTGGACGCCGAAGCTGGTGGCCGAACTGCGTAAACAACCCGAACTCGCCGACGTGACGAGCGATCTGCAGGACGCAGGTCTCGCCGCTACGGTGCAGGTCGATCGCGCGACCGCCGCGCGCTTCGGCATCACGCTCGCGACCATCGACAACGCGCTCTACGATAACTTCGGCCAGCGCATCGTCAGCACGATCTTCACGCAGTCGGACCAGAAGCGCGTGATCATGGAGATCGATCCGAAGCTCGCGCGCGGCCTCAATGCGTTCGATTCGGTCTATCTGCCGTCGTCGACGGCGACCGATGGTCAGGTGCCGCTCTCGGCTGTCGCGCGCATCGTCACGAGTAAAAAGCCGATCCAGATTTCGCACCTCGGCCAGTTCCCGGCCACGACCATTTCGTTCAATCTCGCGAAGGGCGCGTCGCTCGGCGCGGCGGTCAAGGCCGTCAAGCGCGCGGAAGCGTCGCTTGCGATGCCGGACAGTTTCGAAACGCGTTTCCAGGGCGCGACGGATGCGTTCCAGTCGTCGCTGTCGAGCGAACTGTATCTCGTGCTCGCGGCGGTGCTGGTGATGTACGTGGTGCTCGGCGTGCTCTACGAGAGCTTCGTGCATCCGCTCACGATTCTCTCGACGCTGCCTTCGGCGGGCGTCGGCGCGCTGCTGGCGATGGCGCTCACGGGCGCGGATCTCGACATCATCGGCGTGATCGGCATCGTGCTGCTGATCGGCATCGTCAAGAAGAACGCGATCATGATGATCGACTTCGCGCTCGTGGCCGAACGCGACGAAGGTCTCACGCCGCGCGAGGCGATTCATCGCGCGTGTCTGCTGCGCCTGCGCCCGATTCTCATGACGACGATGGCCGCGCTGATCGCCGCCGTGCCGCTCGCGCTCGGCACCGGCAGCGGCTCCGAATTGCGTCATCCGCTCGGCATCGCGATGATCGGCGGCCTGGTGTTCAGCCAGGCGCTCACGCTGTTCACGACGCCGGCCGTCTATCTCGCGATGGAGCGCATGGCGGCGTGGCTGCGCGCGCGCGGCTGGACGCTCAACGGCGCACAGCGAGGCGCGTCATGAATCTGAGCGCCGTGTTTATCCGGCGGCCGGTCGCGACCATTCTGATGACGATCGCGATTGCCGCGGCGGGCGCGCTGGCGTTCGGCCATCTGCCCGTCGCGCCGCTGCCCGCCGTGGACTTTCCGACCATCCGCGTGCAGGCGCAGATGTCGGGCGCGAGTCCCGAAACGATGGCGGCCACCGTGGCCGCGCCGCTCGAACGCCACCTCGGTCAGATCGCCGACGTCACCGAAATGACCTCGCAGAGCAGCGTCGGCTCGACCGACGTGATCCTGCAATTCGGTCTGGACCGCGATATCAACGGCGCGGCGCGCGATGTGCAGGCGGCGATCAACGCCGCGCGCGCCGATCTGCCGAGCGCGCTCAAGTCGAATCCCACTTATCGCAAGTTCAATCCCGCCGATGCGCCGATCCTGATCGTGTCGCTCACCTCGAAGACGCTCACGCCGGGCCAGCTCTACGACAGCGCCGCGACGGTGCTGCAGCAGCGGCTCATGCAGATCGACGGCATCGGCAACGTCGACCTGAACGGCAGTTCGCTGCCGGCCGTGCGCGTCGAGCTGAACGCAGGCGCGCTGTTCAAATACGGCATCGGGCTCGAAGACGTGCGCGCCGCGCTTTCCGCCGCGAACGCGGACAGCGCGAAGGGCATGGTCAGCGACGGCGCGCTGCGCTGGCAGCTCTACGCCAACGACCAGGCCGAACGCGCCGACGAGTACCGCAATCTGGTGGTCGCGTGGCGCAATAGCCGGCCCGTGTTCCTGCGCGACGTGGCCGAGGTGAACGACTCGGTCGAGAGCCTGCGCAACGCCGGTTATGTGAACGGCAAGCCCGCCGTCATGCTGTGGATCTTCAAGCAGCCGGGCGGCAATATCGTCGATGTGGTCGATCGCGTGAAAGCCGTGTTGCCGCAATTGCAGGCCGCGCTGCCGCCCGGCACCGAAGTCACGGTTTCCGACGACCGCAGCAGCACGATACGCGCGTCGCTTTCGCATACCGAACGCACGCTCGTGATCGCCGTGGTGCTGGTCGTGCTCGTGGTGCTCGCGTTCCTGCGCAACGTGCGCGCGACGCTGATTCCCGCCGTGACCGTGCCGGTGTCCATCCTCGGCACGTTCGGCGCGATGAAACTGTTCGGCTACAGCCTCGACAATCTTTCGCTGATGGCGCTGACCATCGCGACCGGTTTCGTCGTCGACGACGCCATCGTGGTGCTGGAAAATATCGCGCGCCATCGCGAGCGCGGCGCGTCGCGTCTCGAAGCCGCCTTCGCGGGCGCGAAGGAAGTGAGCTTCACGGTGATCTCGATGAGTGTGTCGCTGATCGCCGTGTTCCTGCCGATCCTGCTGATGGGCGGACTCGTCGGGCGGCTCTTTCGCGAGTTCGCGATCGTGCTCTCGATTGCGATTGCGGTGTCGATGATCCTCGCGCTCACGACCACGCCCACGCTGTGTGCGCTGCTGTTGCGCAGCGCTGACGACGAAGCGGCGCAGCCGCGGCGCGATAATCGTTTCACACGCTTCTTTGCACGCGTGAGCGACGCGCTGGGCCGCAGCTTCGACGCCGCGGAACGCGTTTATGAACGCACGCTCGGCGCGGCGCTGCGTCATCCGCTGCTGGTGCTCTGCACCTTGATCGCCACGATTGCGCTGAACGTCGTGCTCTACGCCGTGGTGCCGAAAAGCCTGTTTCCGCAGCAGGACAGCGGCATGATGGGCGGCGGCATGATGGCCGACCAGAGCATTTCGTTTCAGGCGATGAGCGTGAAGGTCAAGCAGGCGCTCGCGATCGTCAAGGCCGATCCGGCGGTGCAGACCGTGGTGGGTTTCACGGGCGGTCACGGCACCAATCAGGCCTTCACGAGCATCACGCTCAAGCCGCTCGACGAGCGCAAGGTGTCGGCGTTCACGGTGATGGCGCGCCTGCGCCACAAGCTCGCGTCGATTCCCGGCGCGCAACTGATGATGTTCCCGCGCCAGGATCTGATGGTGGGCGGACGGCAGAGCTTCGCGCAGTTCCAGTACACGCTGCAAGGCGACGACACGGCGCAGGTCCAGCAATGGGCCACGCGTCTCACCGACGCGCTCAAGCATGTTCCCGCGCTCGCCGACGTCAGCTCCGATCAGCAGAACGGCGGTCTTTCCGCGAAGGTCGTGGTCGATCGCGCGACGGCGATGCGCTTCGGTCTCACGCCCGACACGGTCGACGCGACGCTGTACGACGCGTTCGGCGAGCGCGAGGTGTCGACCATCTACAAGGCGCAGAACCAGTATCACGTGGTGATGGAGATTGCGCCGAAGTGGTTGCAGGACCCGTCGTCGCTGAACGATATCTATGTGAGCACCTCGGGCGCGGCGGCAAGCGGCACGTCGACGACGAATGCGGTTTCCGGCACGGTGACGAGCGCTTCGACGTCGTCGTCATCGACTTCATCGAGCACGACTTCAAGCAGTTCGGCCACCAACGCCTCGACCAATTCGATCGCGACCAGCAGCGGCGGCAGCGTTTCGACGGGCGCGGCCGTGAGCACGTCGAGCAGCACGATGGTGCCGCTCTCCGCGTTCTCGAAGCTCGTGCAGACGCACACGCCGGTCTCGGTGAATCACCAGGGCCAGGCCGTGGCCGTGACGATCTCGTTCAACCTCGCGCCCGGTCATCAACTCGCGGACGCGACCGCCGCCGTCGATCAGGCCGTCAAGGATCTGAACATGCCGAACACCGTGCACGGCGCGTTCGCGGGCACGGCGGGCAGCGCGCTCGCGGCGGCCTCGGCCATGCCCTTGCTGATCGGCGCGGCGCTGCTGGCCGTGTATGCGGTGCTCGGCATGCTCTACGAGAGCTACGTGCATCCGCTCACGATTCTGTCGACGCTGCCCTCGGCGGGCGTGGGCGCCGTGCTCGCGCTGCTCGCGACCAACACGGAGTTCTCGGTGATCGCGCTGATCGGCGTGTTCCTGCTGATCGGCATCGTCAAGAAAAACGCCATCATGATGGTCGATTTCGCGCTCGACGCGCAGCGCACGCAGAACCTTGCGCCCGCCGACGCCATTCGCGCGGCCTGCGTGATGCGCTTTCGCCCGATCATGATGACGACCTGCGCGGCGCTGTTCGGCGCCGTGCCGCTCGTGCTCGATCAGGGCATGGGCGCGGAACTGCGCCGGCCGCTCGGCATCGCCATCATCGGCGGGCTGATCGTCAGCCAGTTGCTCACGCTCTACACGACGCCCGTCGTCTACCTCTATCTCGATCGCCTGCGCCATCGCGCGCGCGCCCTCTGGCGGCGCGTGCGTCCCGGTTCGTCCGGTGGCGCGATGACGGACACATCCGCATGAAGCTCGCACCTTTCCGTATCCGCAATTCTCTCTGCACGTCCCTCGCCGTCGGCGCGGCGCTGCTCGCGCTGCAAGGCTGCACGGTCGGCCCCGATTATCGACGTCCCGACGTCGTCACGCCTGTCGCGTTCAAGGAAGCGCCGCAGGGCTGGAAAAACGCGACGCCCGCCGACGCCGCCGCGCGCGGCGACTGGTGGAGCGTCTATCACGATCCCGTGCTCGACTCGCTCGTGCCGCAAGTGGCGATCAGCAACCAGAACCTGAAGGCCTACGAGGCCGCGTATCGCCAGGCGCTGGCGGTCGTGCGCGAGGCGCGTGCGAATCTCGCGCCGACCGTCGCGCTCGCGCCGGGCGTTACGCGTTCGCGCAGCAGCAACACGACGGCGACGACCGGCTCGCTGGAAGCCAGCGCGTCGTGGGATCTGGATCTGTGGGGCAAGGTGCGCCGCCAGGTGGAAAGCGACAAGGCGAGCGCGCAGGCGAGCGCGGCGGAACTGGCGGACCTCACGCTGTCCGCGCAGGAATCGCTGGTGTCGGATTACTTTTCGATGCGCTATCAGGACTCGCTGACGCGTTTGCTGAACGACACCGTGAAGGCCTACGAGCGCAGCCTCGATATCACGCGCAATCAGTACGAAGCGGGCGTGGCCGCGCGCTCGGACGTGGTGACGGCGCAGACCACGCTCGCCACCGCGCGCGCATCGGCCATCGCCGCCGAAGAGTTGCGCGACCAGTACGAGCACGCCATTGCGCTGCTGATCGGACGTCCGCCTTCGGGCCTGACGATCGCGCCCGCCGAACTCGCGAGCGAGGTGCCGGACGTGCCGCTCGTGGTGCCGTCCGAATTGCTCGAACGCCGCCCCGATATCGCCGAGGCCGAGCGCACGATGGCGCAGGAAAACGCGTTGATCGGCGTGGCCGTGGCCGCGTACTATCCGACGATTTCGCTGTCGGGCGCGGCGGGTTATTCGGGCGTGCTGCCACTGCTGAGCGCGGCCAACACGCTCTGGTCGATCGCGGCGAGCGGCAGCGAAACGCTGATCGACGGCGGCGCGCGTTCGGCGGCCGTCGACGCGGCGCGCGCGTCGTACGACCAGAGCGTCGCGAATTACCGGCAGACGGTGCTCACGGCGTTCCACGACGTCGAGGACGAACTGTCGAATCTGCGCGTGCTCGGCGAGCAGGCCGTCGCGCAGGACGAGGCCGTGAAGCTCGCGCGCCAGTCGGTGCAGATCTCGCTCGATGAATACGAAGCGGGCACCGTCACCTATACGACGGTCGTGACCGCACAGGCGACGGCGCTCTCCAACGAGCAGACCGCGTTGCAGGTGCGTTCGAACCGGCTGATAGCGAGTGCGAGTCTGATCGAAGCGCTGGGCGGCGGCTGGGATGCGTCGCGCCTGGCAGGGACGGAGACGGCGCAAGTGTCGAAAGCGTCGCGAACGTCGCAAGCCGCACAAACGGCGCAAGGTCGATGAGGTACTTGACGTGTATGGCGGTATGGCAAGCGCGGTCGGTGCAAAAACGAAGGCGAGGGCGCGCGCCGACATGAAGCCTGTGTCCGCCCGTATTCTCGTGGTCGATCCCGACCGCGCGCTGTGTGACCTGCTCTCGCATTTTCTCGTCGAGGCGGGCTTCGAAGTGTCGCTGTTATCGACGCCGACGCAGTTGCCGCACGACGTGCGCACCGCGTCGCCCGATCTCGTGCTGATGGAGCGCAGCTTTCCGGATATCGACGGCTTCGCGTCGCTGAAGGCGTTGCGCGGACACGGCGACGCCACGCCGGTCATCCTGTTCTCGTCGCTCGCCGATGCGATCGATCGCGTGATCGGTCTCGAACTCGGCGCCGACGATTACCTCGCCAAACCCTTCGTGCCGTCCGAACTGCTGGCGCGCATTCGCGCCGTGTTGCGCCGCACGTCGGCTCGCGCGCAGGTCGCGGTGCCGGAATCGGCCGTGACCTGGAACGATGTGCGCGGCTTGCGCGATTGCTGCTTTGGCCCGTTCCGGCTCGTGTTCTCGTCGCGCACCTTGCTGCGCGACGGCGAGCCGCAAAGCATGACGGACAGCCAGTTCGCGCTGCTCGCGGTGTTCGCGCAGCGGCCGATGGAAACGCTTTCGCGCAGCCGCCTCGTGACGCTCACGCGCGGCTGCATTCGCGACAGCAGCATGACGGTGGCCGTCGCGCGGCTTCGCACGCTGCTGGAGGTGGAGCCCACGCGGCCGCGCTGGATACGGACGGTGCGTGGGGAAGGCTACTGCTTCGTGCTCGATCCGGACGGGCAGGGTTGAGTCGCGCTTGCCGATGGTTGCGCGACGACGCTCCTGCTCGCCCTGGTGGCCGATTTACTGCTGGATATCCGCCGCTTTGACGAGTGAATCGGTGAGCGTGACCGAGGCGTCCTGACGCGCGTCGGTTTCGAGTTGCTGACGCAGGTTCGCCTTGACCTCGTCATAAGCGGGGATCTGCGTGGGGCGTTTGTCGTCGAGCTTGACGATCATCCAGACGTCGCCGACATGCACGGGTTGAGGCGCGACGCCGCCTGCGGGCAGGCTCGCTAGCGTACGCGCGAGCGCCAGCGGCATGCCTTGCGTGTTGCCCTCGGTGACGGGCGTCGGGAAACTGACCCACGGCAATTCGCCGTCGCGCGAACTGCCTGGCAACGTGCTGAACTGGCTGGCCGCTTGCCGGAAGTCGCGGCCGGATCGCAGCGCGGCCAGCACCTTGCGCGCCGTCGCTTCGTCGTCGACCGTCAGCACGCGCGGTTTATATTGTTCGGCGCCGAGGCCCGCGATCAGCGCCTGATAACGCGCGCGAACCTGCGCATCCGTCACTTCGGGAGGACGGGCGTTGTTCTGCACGTAGAGGTGCGTTTCGGTGTCGATCCGTGCGCCTTCGATCGCGCGCTGCACCTCGGGCCGCGCGCTGTAATGGGCGCGCTCGGCGGCCTGCCGCACGACTTCGCGCACGATCAGTTCGCGCTTGACCGCTTCGCGCAGACTCAGCGTCATCGGCTGCTTCGTGTTCACGCTCACGATCTGCGTGACCTCGTTGAGCTGTTGCTGCTGGAGCGCCACGCCGTTGACGATGGCAAAGACGTCCGGCGGCAAGGCGCGTGTCGGCGCTGACGTTGCCGCGTTGGTCGTCGCTGTCGTCGCTGTCGTCGCGGCGACCTCGGCGGCATCGGACAGCGAGGGCGCGAGCGCGCTCATCGCCGCGAAAATCAATGCCGTCGCGCGAACCGCGCGGAGCGTGGGGTGAAACCTGTACATCGTGTGATCGTCCTCATCGGAAATGAGCGAAGGGATCTTTCCACGATTCGCGGATGCGAGCTATCTGACGCGTACGAAAACCCACGCACGCAACGCCGCCGGAGTTGCAGCGGAAGATTCGATCTGCGGCGCGGTGTCGCGAAGGGCGATTCGTTCGGGATTTATCGTACGTGTCCGATTTTCACGCGCGAAAAGCATGCGTATTCTCGGTACACATCGAAAAAAACCGCACCGGGGAGCCTATGGGCCTGATCTATCCCGTCATCATGACGCGCATGAAGAACCGTCTGCGCGCGAATTCCTTGCCGGATTTTCAGCGCGCGTTGCTGGACGAAACCCATGCGCCGCACCACGCTCGCGACGCGCGCGTGTCCGAGTTCGGCCAGCGGCACAGCGACAGACTGATTGCCTTGGGCGCGTTATTCGCGGCGGCTGCCGCCGTGGTGCTTGGCGCGCAGTTCGTCATTCTCGCGGTGTCGAGCGTGAGCGCCATCGCGCATTGAGTCAGCACGACGCTGCGGTGAACGCGTCGGTGCATCCTGCGCTGCGCTGCGCGGCGCGATTGGAGCACGATAAGCCCACGCATCGGCGAGCGACTGCTGCGGTCGCGCGAACGCATATCCTTGTCCCCAGACCCGCTCGAACGCCCCGGCCCACGCGATGTGCCCGGGCGTTTCGATGCCTTCGACGATCGCCTGCGTGCCCAGCGCGTCGAGTATGCGCAGCGCGCCCGTCGCGATGCTGGTCGCCGCGTCCGAAGCGGGCAGCTCCACGAGCAGTTCGCGCGCGAGCTTCACCGCATCGAACTCGATGCGTGCGAGGTCCGCGAGCGTCCACGCGCCGGTGCCGAAGTCGTCGATGGCGACTCTCAGGCCTCGCGCGCGCAGTGCGTGAATATGTTCAGCAATGCTATCGATCGAGACAAGGCGCTCGCTTTCGAGCAGTTCAATCATGAGCATGCGCGGATTGCCGCCTCGCGCGAGAAATTCCGTGTCGATGAGCTGCGCGAGCCGTCCGTCGAGCAGTTGCGACGGGAAGATGTTCAGCGAGATGAAGCGATCTGAGCCGTCCTGCTGTGGGGGGAAAAGCGCGGCCGGAAGCGCGGCGAGGTCGCGTCCGATCTGTTCGAGCACGACGCGCGTCGCGCTCCATGCAACGTCGGCGTGATGCAGCGACTCGGCGAATGCGCCCGGCCGCAGCCAGCCGCGCTCGGGATGACGCCAGCGCAGCAGCGCCTCCGCGCCCACGGCCGCGCCACTGTGCAGATCGACGATGGGCTGATAGACCACGTGAAACTCCCCCGCGCGCATGCCGTGTTGCACGCGCGTGCACTGCTGCGCGCGCTCGGGCGCGTCGTCGAGCGGACACGGCCCGCTATGCGGGCAGAGCGGCAGCAGACGTTCTTGCAGGATGTGGGGCGACGCGGTCATGAGCCAGGGCGATGTGAAGCGCGCGCCACGGCAATGCGGCGCTCGCAATGAGTCGACCGCCATTATGCGTAACGTGTTCCCCGATGACTATCTGACTTGTCCGAAATTGACTTGTCCGAAATGCAAGGCGCGTGAATTCGCACGCCGTTGCAGCGTGGCGCGTTCGCGTGGACTTAAACGCAAACGCTCAATGCGCGGGATCGGGCGCCAATTCGTCGGGCGCGGGCGCGGCGCCCGTGCCGCCGAGCCCCGTTTCCCAGGCATAACGGAACAACTCGGCGTCGCGGACAATGCCGAGCTTTTTCATCGCCGTGACCTTCTGCGAACTGATCGTCTGCTTGCTGCGGTTGAGCTTCTTCGCGATTTCGCCGATCGACATGCCGGACACATACAGGCGAATCACTTCCACTTCACGCTTCGACAGATCGCCGCGTTCGCTCGGATTGCCCTGAACGGTGCGCAGCGCCGGATTCTGGCGCGTGCTGTCGCTGGGATAGTAGACGGCGTGCGCATAGACGGCGTGAATCGCGGAAATCAGGCGGTCGAGATCGTCGGTCTTGTTGATGTAGGAGTGCACGCCGAGCCGCGCGACCTCGCGCACGATGGCCGGGTTGTCGACCATCGTGAAGACCACGATCTTCAGTTCCGGATAGCGGCGGCGCAGATACGAGAGCAGCGTGATGCCGTCGCCGTACGCGCCGTTGGGCATCGCGTAATCGGCGACGAGGACGTCGCATGGAACGGTTTCGAGCAGTTCCACGATTTCGCTCGAGTTCTGCGCGGTTCCGGTGACCTTGATCGTCTTTGCTGAATCGAGCGCGTACTTGACACCGGCGACGAGTGCTGGATGGTCGTCGGCGAGTACGACGTTGATTTGCATTGCGGGCCCCTGCACGGTTTATGTCGATAGAATTTTCGAGACAAGTATAGTCCGAGCGCTAACGGCTTTCATTGGCAACGCTCCGTTTTAACGTTGCTTAACCTTTGTCAGATAGCGCTGCGCGGGCGTGCAGCGTGCCGTGTTTCGGCCGCGTCATGCGAGGGCGCACGTGGTTCGACGCGCACGATGAACGTGCGCGAGCAAGCATCGCGCAGCGACGGCCTCGCGTTGCACAGCGGTCAAAAGTAGATAAGGGCGCGATGACGGCGGCGGCCGATGCGCCTGAGCGACAGCACGCAGAGAAGCCGCTTCGAGCCTGCGTCGCAGGCGGTGATCGATGGCAGTGGGAGAGCGGACGTTCGCGAACCTTAGCGCGCGAGATCGCCGAGTGCGGGAGGCATGGCGTTCGTTTCGTCGTTGTCGAGCGAACGCGGATTTTCGTAGACGAGCCGGAACAGATCGACGTCGCGCGCGACGCCGCATTTGCGCATCGCGCTGAGTTTTTGCGTGCTGACCGTCTGGCGCGCGCGGTTCAGACGCCGCGCAATCTGCGTGACGGTCAGGCCGGACGCATAGAGGCGCAGCACTTCGAGTTCGCGTCGCGTCAGATTATCGAGCGGCAGCGCGCCCAGCGACGCGGCGTTGCCGCCCGGCGGCGCAAAGCGGGCGTCGGGCTGAGGCTGGCGCGCGGGCGCGGTGGCGACGTGAGGCGGAATCTGATGGCTCGCCGCGCGCACCGCCTCGACGAGCGCCTCGGCTTCATCCGACTTTCTGACGATCGTGCGAATGCCGATCTTCAGCGCCGCGCGCCGCATCGCAGGATGATCGCTGATCGTAAACAGCACGATCTGGAGCGCGGGATAACGGCGGCGGATATCGGCGAGCAGACTCAATCCGTCGCGATGCGGATAGACGTGCGGGAAGACATCGGCGACGAGCACATCGCAGTGGGTCGTGGCCAGCAATGTCTCCAGTTCGGCCGCGTTTCGCGCCATTCCTGTAATGTTGAACTGCTCGAACTTCGACAACACGAGTTCGACGCCGGCCAACACCGCCGGATGGCTGTCGGCCAATGCAATGTGGATTCGCATTCGGGCTCCTGGGCGGTCAGATGCGGACGCTGAGGTGTCCCCCAATTAGTGGAAATACTCTACGCGGGCCTGGGCGGTGTGATCCCAGGACAGGTCCGAGTTTTCTCGAAAATGCATCAGACGCGTCCGAATTTCGCTTTTTGCCGTCATGCGCATACGTAGAATCGCGCCGGTCGTTCAAACGAGATAGGGGACACCGAATGCCCACGACGCCCTTGCGACGTCTTCGGCGCTACCAGGACATGCTGCTGCTCGGCGGTGGCGTCGTGGTGACGCTCGTCGCGTTTCTCACGTTCGCGGTGACCTGCATTTACGCGGTGCGCAATTTCATGGCGGGCGAGCGTCAGCAGATCGTCGAGGACCGCGGCCGCGTGGCGATGGCCGTGCGCGAAGCCGAGACTTCGCTGCGCCGTACCGTGAGCTATATCGAACTGTCCTGGCCGTCGCTGCAGATGACCGACGGCGACGCCTTCGACGCGTTCGTGAAGAACGGCAACCGGATCGTGATTCCGCGTCCGACCATGCCGAGCGGCGTGCTCTTCGCCGCTGATTCGCGGGCGCTCGACAATCCGCCGCTCGTGCGCCGCTATCTCGCGCTCGCGCAGCAGTTCGCGTTGAGCAATGCGTCCGCGTCGCTGAGCAATAACGTCGATATCGACGGCTATATCTACAGCCCGCATCAGGAACTGATCGTCGTGCCGGCGCCGGCCATGCCTTCCGAGGAACCGTCGCACGTGAGCGAGCTGATCGAGTCGCTGAAGGTCGACTTCTCGACGCTCAAACCGCGTGTCGGCGAGAACGAGGCCGGTTATCTGCAACCCGTCTACTGGCTGCCGCCGTTCACCGATCCGCTGACCGGCGACGTGCGCCTGCGCCTGGTTTCGCAGGCGCGCAGCGCGGGCGAGCCGTTCGCCGTGATCGCCATCGAGTACGATCCGCGCATACTCCTGAACACGCTGGCCGAGCGCGGCGAGGACGACACCTACGAGATCGCGGCGCCCAACGGCCACATCGTCGCGCGGCTCGGCTCGGACGCGGACAAGCGCCGCGCCGCCGAAGCGAGCACGCAGCGCAAGCTCCGCTATCCGGCGCTGTTCGGCGGCCAGGTCGCGTACGGCGACGGCTATTTCGTGCTCAGCGAACCGATCGCCGATACCGGCTGGACGCTGCTTTACGCGTTCTCGTGGCGCGACGTCGCGGAGGGCGTGATCGCGCGCGTGAGCACGGCGGCGGTCGCCACGGCCGTGATCCTCACCGCGGTCTGGGCGCTGCTGCTGATGTTCCGCCGGCGCGTGTTCGCGCCGCTGCTGGAAGATTCCTTGCGCGTGTTCGAAAGCGAGAACCTGAGCCGCACGGTGATTCATACGGCGCCCGTGGGCCTCGCGCTGGTGTCGAGCGAAAGCGGCGAGTGGCTGCTGGACAGCCCGCTCATGAAGACGATGGCGTCGCGCATCGTGGGCGAGGCGAGAGCGCTCGCCGATGCGCTGGTGGTGCGTTACGCCGACTTCGAGCGCCGTCATCCGAACGACGGCACGCTGGGCGTGCTGCGCCAGGATTTCGTGTTTCCGGCGCACGACGGCGGCCGCATCGAACTGGCTGCGAGCGTCTCGCACGCGCGCTTCAAGGGCATCGACGTGCTGGTGGCGGCGTTCACCGATGTGACCGAGAACCGGCGTCTGCAACGCGAACTGAGCGATGCGCTGTTGGCGGCCGACTCGGCGAATCAGGCCAAATCGGCGTTTCTCGCCGCGATGAGCCACGAAATCCGCACGCCGCTGAACGCCATTCTCGGCAACCTGGAACTGCTCGCGCATTCGCCGATGTCGAACGTGCAGTACGACCGCCTCGCCACCGTGCGCACGGCGTCGGACGGCCTGCTCACGGTCATCAGCGACATTCTCGATTTCTCGAAGATCGAGGCCGGCGAAATGCCGCTCGAACATATCGAGTTCGGCGTGCTGGAAGTGATCGAGCGCGTGCTGGAGATCTTCGAGCCGGTCGCGCGGGCGCGCGGCATCGGCCTGTTCGCGCGGCTCGATTTCGCGGTCGCGCAGACGATGCTCGGCGACCCCGCGCGCGTCGGACAGATCCTCAACAATCTGCTCAGTAATGCGATCAAATTCACCGAGCGCGGCCGGGTCACCTTGTTCGCGCAGATCGAGCGCACGGACAGCGGCTCGCATGAACTGTGTTTCGCGCTCGTCGATACCGGCGTCGGCATCGCGCCGGAACATCGCGAGCGCCTGTTTCGCGCGTTCTCGCAGGTCGATGTGTCGATCAACCGGCGCTTCGGCGGCACGGGCCTCGGGCTTGCGCTCTGCCAGCGTCTCGCGCGCGCGATGCATGGGCGTATCGACGTGTCGAGCACGCTGGACGTCGGCAGCCGGTTCACCGTTCATCTGCCGCTCGGCGAGGGCATGACGCGTCGCGACGATCCGCGCACGCTCGACGGCCAACGCGTGCTGTTTCTCAGTTCGGCGCAGGAGTGGTGTGATTTCGCGCTGCCGCATCTGCAACGCTGGGGCGCGGAGGTGCGCTCGTACCGGCATCCGGCGGCAATATCGGACGCCGAGCTGGAAGCGTCCGCGGTGCTCGTGATCTGGGGCTCGCGCGAGCAGTGGCAGCCGGATGACGAGAACCGCCTCGTCGAAGACGCGTCGTGGGTCGTCGACGGCTATCCCGAAGGCCCGGCGCATGCGATCCGGGCGGGCAAGATCCTCAGCGTGTCGTGCCTGAGCCTGAGCGGGCTGGAGGCGAGCATGCGCGCGACGCTGCTGGGCGAGCCGCTGCTCAGCAAGTCCGCGCCTGGCGCCGGGCCGCGCACGGCGCCGGGGACGCCTGCGAGCAGCCTGAAGGTGCTGGTCGCGGAGGACAACGCGGCCAATCGCCTGCTGATCAGCGAGCAGTTGGCGTCGCTGGGCTGCGTGGTGCAGGCCGCCTCGAACGGCAGCCGCGCGCTCGAAATGATCGGCGACGAAGAATGGGACGTGCTGCTCACCGACCTCAACATGCCCGGCATGAGCGGTTATCAACTCGCCGCCGCCGCGCGTGAATTGCGGCCGACGCTGCCGGTGATGGCGGTGACCGCGCACGCGACCAAGGAGGAATTGCAGCGTTGCGAGGCGGCGGGCATGGCGCGCGTGATGGTCAAGCCGCTCTCGCTGCAGACGCTCAGCGACGCGATGCAGTCGATCGCGACGGCGCGCGGCCTCAAGCTGAGCCGCTTCACGCACGCGGACGAGACGAAATTCCGCAGTAATGCGCTGCCGAGGCATCTTCGCGAGGTCTTTCTGAAAGCGATGACGGAGGCGCTGGTCGCGATCGACACCGCGCGCGCGAAGCATGACGTCGACGACTTGCTGGCCCAGTTGCATTCGGTGCGCGGCGCGCTGGTCGTATTCGGTCATCGCGAACTGGCGGACGCGTGCGCGCGTATGGAAGCCGAAATCAAAGCTGATCGATCCGCGCCGCTGCCTGCCGCGCTCGACGGCTTGCAGGCGTCGCTGCGGGATCTGGTCGGCAAGGGCGAGTGAATGCGGTGAGGTGATTGCTGCGGGTTTCTCTTTCGCGAGATCGCGAATTCCCATCGAATTCGTTTATCAATTTCGACTCGATGAAGAAATCGGCTCGGCAATCTTTAATTACATTTAACAAATAAACATTCTTCTCAATCCTGTTTGCATCTATTCAATCAGTTAAGCGATCACGATTTCGACGCCTCGCACTTGAGTCGATCAGGCCCGCGGCGCGCTGGATACGCGGCGTTCTGCCGCATTTAAAAATCGCCCGAAAGCCCGGGTTTTAGCGGGGATTCAAAAACTAGGACATGTCCTAGTTTGAAAAGGTATGAATTAGTATCCGTCAGATATTCCCGATCCATTGATATTGAGATACTCGATTGCAGAAAGGAGTCGTCGGTCATATCGATCGGCTCTGTGAGCAGCCCGCTTTCATTTTCACGAAGCGCCACGGGATAAGCGTTGCTCCACTCATGCGTCGAATATCTGGTACGGGATGAAACATGAACAAGAGTTATCGCAGTGTCTATAACGAGGCGCTCGGAACGTGGGTGGCGATCAGCGAGATCGATTCGGCGCGCGGCAAGCCGAGCAAGTCCGAACGCACGGGCGGTCGCCTGGCGCGCGGCTTCGCGGCCGTCGTGCTCGGCGTGGGCCTGTGCGGTTCACACGTGCAGAACGCGTGGTCGGGCGTCACCTCGGGCAACGGTTATCTGAACGCGACCGACGGGACGTCGAGCTATACGTACCAGAACACGGTGTCGGCGGGCTTTAACGGCGTGGCGCTCACGGGCGCGATCGACTGCGGGATGTTGTCGCCGGCAGGCAGTTCGAGCCAGACGGCGATGATCTACGGCACCGGCACGAACTACACGGGCGGCCTGTACGGCTTCGGCTCGCAGGCGACCGCGCAGACTTGGGGCACGGCCGTGCAGACCGGCGCGGGCCAGACGTCGGGCATCAACAACTGGACCGGCGCGCAGACGCTGGGCAACGTCGCGGTATCGAGCGCGCAGGCGGCGACGGCCAACGGCGTCGGCAACACGCTGGCGACCGGCATGAACTCGCTGGCGACGGGCTGCGGCTCGCAGGCGACCGGCATGGGCTCGAACGCGCTCGGTTGGGGCGCGATCGCGTCGGGCACGGGCGCCACGGCGATGGGCATCAACGCAACGGCGTCGGGCCAGGGCTCGTTTGCATTCGGCACGTACGCGACGGCCAGCGCGACCGACTCGATCGCGATGGGCACGCAGGCGAAGGCCGCGTCGACGAACGCGATCGCGCTCGGCGCGCAGTCGTCCGTGGCGAGCACGGCGACCTCGGGTCTCGCGCTTGGTCATTCGGCCTCGGTCGCGGGCGCGTACGGCATCGCGGAAGGCGACAGCTCGCTCGCGGGCGCGACGGGTCAGAACGTGGCGATCGGTTCGGCGGCGACCCAGGCGAATTCGTCGACGGGCGCGGGCGGCGCGGTCGCGATCGGCCGCGCGGAAACCGCGACGGGCGACGGCGCGGTGGCGCTGGGCAGTGC
>NZ_JAAGPN010000152.1:0-234 GCF_017104805.1 Paraburkholderia sp. Ac-20347
TAAAAAAAAAAAAAAAAAAAAAAAGAACTGATACTGCTAGCGAAAAACAAGAAGAGTAACTAGAATAAAGCTAATACTTAGTGCTATCTCTACATCGGTTAGTGACAGTTTACGAGACCCTCTACATAATATAACACAACATGTGTGGTGTGTATACTAAGATACGTAGATGGTCGACGTCTGTAGTTGTCGTTTAATGTCTGATAGCGAACGTGAGAAACTTCAAGTGACTGA
>NZ_JAAGPN010000153.1:0-19572 GCF_017104805.1 Paraburkholderia sp. Ac-20347
TGCGAGACGACCGGGCCGGGCGCGACCGGCACGATGGGTGCGACGGGCGGACCCGGTGCGCCGCGCAGCGCGGCCGACGCGCGCGTGGATGCGGCGTTGCGCGACCAGGTGCGCCACATCGTCGTGATCTACGCCGAGAACCGCAGCTTCGTGAATCTGTACGGCAATTTTCCGGGCGTGCAGACGCCGCTTGCCGGCGTCGGCGCGGCGCGCTACACGCAGCTCGACCGCGACGGCAAAACCGCGCTCGCGCAGTTGCCGAAGATCTGGGGCGGGCTCGTTCCGCAGGCTCAGGAAGTCGGCGGCCAGCGCTACATGATCGACGAGCAGGCCATCACGGGACTGGCGAACGGGCCGTTCCGCATCGCCGACGCGCAGGGCCAGCCGCTGCCGAACGGCGTCATCACGCGCGACCTCGTGCATCGCTTCTATCAGAACCAGATGCAGATCAACGGCGGGCGCAACGACCAGTTCGCCGCGTGGGGCGACTCGGGCGGGCTCGTCATGGGCTATTACGAGAATTCGGCGGACTCGCTGCGGCTGTGGAAACTCGCCCAGCAATACACGCTTTGCGACAACTTCTTCATGGCCGCGTTCGGCGGTTCGTGGCTCAACCACATCTTCCTGATTTCCGCGCAGGCGCCGTTCTATCCCAACATCCAGGCGAGCCCGGCGAAGCATCTGGTTTCCGTGCTCGATGGCGACGATCCGCTCGGCACGCGCCTGAAAACGGCGGCGGCGAGTCCGGCGTCGGCGCTCGGCGGCCCGCCGAAGTTCGTGAATGACGGCCTGTTCACGCCCGACGGCTACGCGGTCAACACGATGGCGCCGCCGTATCAGCCGAGCAGCGTGCGTCCGGCCGAGGACGGCAATCCGGCGTGGGCCGATGCCGCCGATCCGCGCGTGATGCCGCCGCAAACCTACGCGACGATCGGCGACCGGCTGTCGGCGAAGGGTGTCGACTGGGCGTGGTACAGCGGCGCCTGGCAGTACGCGCTCGACCATCGCGACACCGGCGCCGTGCCGGATTTTCAGTATCACCATCAGCCCTTCAACTATTTCGCGAGCTTCGCGCCGGGGACGGCGGAGCGCGCGCGGCACCTGCGCGACGCGGGCGTGGGCGACGATCCGGCCACCAACCGTCTGCTCGCCGACATCGACGCGGGGCGCCTGCCGACGGTCACGTTCTACAAGCCGCAGGGCAATCTGAACATGCACGCGGGCTACGCGGATGTGGAGTCGGGCGACCGGCACGTGGCCGCCGTCATCGAGCATCTGCAGCGCAGCCCGCAATGGGCCAACACCGTGATCGTCATGACGCACGACGAGAACGGCGGCTGGTGGGACCCGGTCGCGCCGCCCACGGGCGACCGCTGGGGACCGGGCTCGCGCATTCCGGCGCTCGTGATCGCGCCGTTCGCGAAGAAGGGTTACGTCGATCACACGTTCTACGATACGGCGTCGATCCTGCGCTTCATCAGCCGCGTGCACGGCCTCGCGCCGCTCGACGGCGTGGCGTCGCGCGACCGGGCCTTCGCCGAGCGCGGGCAGACGCCGCCGGGCGATCTGACGGCGGCGCTCGATCTGGCGTGAGGTGAGCGAAGAGAGGTAATCGAACGCGAAGCGGGGAGGCGAGCGCCTCGCCCGCGCGAGCGGTGCTCATCGCAGACGCAGTTGCCGCTTTCGTGACTGGAGCGACTAACTGTCCGTCCGATCAATGAGTTGGCGTAATCTCCAGGAGGTTATCCCCAAAGTTTTCAACAAAAACTGTGGACAACTTTTTTGCGCAAAAAACGTGCATTTCTGCTGCTCCCGACGCGCTTCTCTTTTTCCGTCAACGACTTAGGTGAAATGTCCCAAGGTTGCCCACAAGGCTGTGAACAAAATCTGTGGACAAGCCAGTCGGGGACGCAGCGCCTGACGCCCGATCTGCTCCGATTGGAAACGTCGTGAACAAACCGATATGCATCAGGCACTTGGCGCACTCGTCCCAGGGTTACGCACAGGGCTGCCAACAAAATCTGTGGAGAACTTTGTCGCGTGATGCGTGAGCGTGCGAAGACGGGCTTCGCGTGCGTGGCGAGGGAAGCGGCGACGGGATTGGCGCGATCAGGCGTCAGCGGCCTGCCAGACCAGCGCGACCGTCTGGAGAACGATGAGCGCGCGGGAAGTGGGCGTCCAGAGCGATGTTTTCACGTTGGGCGCGCAACGCCAGGCGCAGACCATCCACAGAAACAGTCCGGCCGCATAAAGCATGACGACGACCAGCAACGCGAGCGTCGATGCCTCGGCTTGCACGCACGCGCGCAGGATGAAGCCGGCAACGAGGCCGTAGGGGAGTCCGAGCAGCCACCAAACCTTCCAGCACCGTTCCTGACCGCGCCATGCGTTGATCAACATCTTTGCCTCCTGTGCAAGTGGTCTTTGATCGTAAACCGATCTCAAAACTATGGATTACCTGGTTGTGCGTAGTGTGTCGACAAGTTCACCGTGATGGCCGCCCGCGCGAGGCAACCTGAAAGTCGATAGAGGTCAATATCGCGATAGCCCGTGACCCTAAGCTTCTCGTTTTCTCCCTGAAAGCGAGGTTCACAATGCGCTTGACTCCCGGTCCGGTATTTCTGGTTTGTTGCGGTGTACTGATTGTCTGTGCCGCGCTGTCGTTCACTTCGGCAGCCATCGTTCCCATCTTCCTGGTCACGGTGACGGCAGGCACGATCAGTGTGGGCTGCCTCTACTGGCTGCAGTATGTCCGCGAGCGTCGCTGGTTCTAGCCGCTTTCCCTGTGTCGACCCGGCGGCAGGTCATGGAGCAGGCGGCCGGGCTTTCCGCCGCGGCCTCATCGGGCCACAGCGGCGATTTGTAAAAACAACCGTCGGCGTCTCTGCATCCGCAAATATTGCAAGCCACCTGACGACGCCCAACCCGCCCAAACTCTGATATCGGTAACACCCCGGTTGCACGCATCCACCGTTCCACCCGATAATCGCAGTCGATACGCCTGACGACGCATCCCCAAGCGTCGCGGCCTTTCTCTCGCCACTACCCGTCGCGCCGTGCTCAAAAACTCGCGCTTTGTCGGTCTTCTGCATATCCCCGGTTTCCTGCCACTTGCCGGCGCCACCCTGATGCTCGGCGTGGCGATGTCGTTCACCGCGCCCTATCTCTCGCTATTTGGCGTCGAGCGCGCGGGCATGACGCCGCTGCGGCTCGGCCTGTTCATGACGACGATCGCCATGAGCGGCGTGATCGCCAGCACGGCGGCGGGCCGCTGGAGCGACGCCACCGGCAAGCATCGGCCACTGTTGCTCGCCTCGCTATGCGCGGCCACGCTCGGCTATATCTCGCTGTGCATCGTGCGCGACTACCGGCTGCTGCTCGTGGTCGGCATCGCGTTCATCGGCGCGGGCGGCTGCGCGCTGTCGCTGGTGTTCTCGTTCAGCCGCGCGGCGCTGCCCTGCGCGGACGACGCCGAACGCACCTTCGCCAGCGCGACGCTGCGCACGATTCTCTCGGCGGCGTGGGTGTTCGGCCCGGCGGTCGGCGCGCTGGTGCTGGCGGCCACGAGCTTCTACGGCCTCTTTCTGTTCGCGGCGGCGAGCTTCGCGGCTTGTGGCTTCATCGTCTGGCGCATGCGCGAGCCGCGCGCCGACGAGCACGCCACCCAGCATCTGATGACGCGTCCCACGGCGCAGGAAGTCGCCCAGGAAATCGCCGAAGAGGCCATCGCGCCGTACGAAGGGCAGCCGCTCACGCAGGCGGAAGTGCAGCCCGCCGTGAAGCAGCGCGTGCGCGCGGACGCGCCCGAAGCCACGCAAAAAGACATCATGCGCGCCGTCGTGGCGCTCACGCTCATCGGCCTCGCGGCCAACGCGACGATGATCGTCCTGCCGCTCTACATCGTGCACGGGCTGGACGGCACGCGCATCGACGTCTCGATCATGCTCGGTCTCGGCGCGTTCATGGAAATCCCGATGATGCTCGCGCTCGGCGCGAAGGCCTCGAAGCTCAACAAGCCAAACTGGCTCGCGGCGTGCGCGGTCGTGCACGCGGTGTACTTCGCATCGATGGCGGCGGCGCCCGGCGTGCATTCGCTCATCCCGATGCAGATTCTCAATGCGTTCGTGGTGGCCGTGACGTCGTGCCTCGGCATGACCTACGTGCAGGATCTGATGCCCGAATCGCCGGGGCGCGCGACGGCGCTGTTCTTCAATGCGTCGCGGCTCGGCTCGATTCTTTCCGGCGTGCTGTCGGGTCTGCTCGTGCAAGCCTTCGGTTATCGCGGCACGTTCCTGTTCTGCGGCGTGCTGGCGTTGTGCGCGCTCGTGCTGTTCGCGGTGCCGGGCGAGCAATATCCGAAGATGGCGCGCGCGCTGCGCCGGTTCGTGCGTGAGCGCGTGGCGTCGCGTACGCGTCGTGACTGAGCGGCATCGCAGTTATCTTCCTGATTGATCAGGCATCCGAATCAATTGTCCATCAAGGCAAAGCGGCGCGATCGACGCGCCGCTGCCTGAATCTCCCCGCGCGCGGGGTTACTGCGCGGTTTCCACCACACGGATCGCGTTCGTGCTGCCGGTTTCATCGGCGAAATCTTCGGCGTCGACGTCGTAGCCCGACGGTTCCCAGCGCACGGCGAGCAGCGCCGCGAGACCGGCGAGCGGCGCGATGGCGATGATCCAGAACACGCGCGTGCTGAGCGCGGCGGCGAGCACGGGGAACAGGAACAGCGACACCGTCGAGCTTGCGCGCATCAGCGTCTGGTTCAGGCCGACGCCCACGCCGCGCAGCGACGTCGGATAGCCGAGCGACGCGAACGTCATGCTGTGCGAGCCGGGCCCGATGCCCTGGCCGAACAGGAAGGCGGCGAGCATCGCGACGGCGCTCACGACTTCCGGCGTCGTCGACGGCTTGCCGACGATCGCGAGACCCACGAGCGCGCAGAACTGGATCGTGTAGCCCCAGACCGTCATCTTCCACGCGCCGAAGCGCGGCACCATGCGCACGGCGATCAGGCCGCCGACGAACGCGAAGCCCAGGTTGAGCGCGAGCGAGGCGAGGATCGTGGTGAGCATCGACTGCGCGAGAAAGCTCGAAATGATCACGGGCAGGCCGAACGCGACCGCGTTGTACGCAAACGACGAGGCCACGCCGATCACGGTCGCGAGCGTCGTGCGTCGCGCGTAGACGCCGCGCATCAGCGCGCCGTAGTTCTTCCACGACGCCACGCGCGCGGGTTTCGCGGCAGCCGCTTGCAACGCGTCGGGCGCAACTTCGGCGTCGATGCCGTAGGAGCGTTTGAGGATGCGCGCGGCATCGGCGAGATCGCCCTGGTTCGCGGCCCACACCGGCGACTCGCTGATATAGCGGCTGCGAATCGCGATGATGACGAGCGCGGGCACCGCGCCGAAGCCAAGCGTCAGGCGCCACAGCAGGTGCGAGTGCGAGGCGGGCAGCGTCGAGTACAGCGCGAGCACGAGCAGATAGGAGACGCTGATCGCCGCGTACCAGACGGGGCACCACATCGCCACGCGTGCGGCTTTGTTGCCGCGTCCGGCGAGGCGCGAGAACTCGGCGAGGAAGGCCATCGCCACGGGCAGGTCGATGCCCACGCCGAGGCCCATCACGAAGCGCGCGCCGCCGAGCACCCACGCGTTGGGCGCGAGCGCGCAGGCGATCGCCGCGACCACGAAGAAGAACATGTCGGCCATGAACACGCGGTAGCGGCCGATGCGGTCGGTCAGAAAGCCGCCGAGGAACGCGCCGACGATCGCGCCGAAGGTGATCGCCGAGGCCACGAAGCCGGTGCCGGCGGGCGTCAGCGAGAATTCGCGCGCGACGTCCTTGAGGCCGAAGGCGAGGGCGCCCAGGTCGTAGGCGTCGAGGAACACGCCGCCCAGCGCGATCGCGACGACGATGCGTGCGTTGCTGCCGGGCGCGCCGCCCGCGTTGACGAGCCGCGAGACGTCGGCGGCGCTGCGGATGAGCGGACGGCCGGCGTGGGACGATGAAGAAGCCGAAGCAGGGGCGGAAGCAGGGGCAGAAGCGGACGAGACGGACATGCGAGGCGGGGCGGCAACGAGGAGCAACGAAAACTGCGGGCGGCGCAATGCCGGTCGAAGGCGCAGATGCTACCGGCGACGGCGCGCGCGCCCAAATCGTTTTTCGTTATGAGCTCATGCCCGCAGCGGCCGGTGTCCGGGCCGGACGCATCGCGGGCAGTATGACTGGCGTGCTACAGCGCGAGTCTGTGCACAGAGTCAGTGCATATAAGTCACGCGGCGCGCGCGATCGCTCAGTTGCACGCCTGCGTCTAGCAGCGCGATGGCGAACCAGCGCGCGGTCTTGAGCATGCCGCTCACGCTCGGCATCGGCAGCCAGTCGTTGAGCAGCTGCACGGCGGCTTCGCTGCGCGTCGATTGCAGCAGCGCGATCACCTGCAGGAGCGAGCCTTCGTCCTTGGCGAGTTCCGAGGCGCAGCGGCAGCGCGTGTCGAGCGGGCGGCACGACGCGCGGCACAGCGTACCCATCAGCAGATCGAAGTGGCCGATGCCGTCGATGGCGATGCCGGCGTCGGCCAGCACGCCGCGCCAGTTTTCGTCCTTGGCGTAAGCGTCGCAATGCGGACGCAGCCAGGTGCGCACGGCGCGCAGCACGGTTTGCTCGGCGCTGTCGGGGTGATGGACGAAGGTGTCGTCGATCAGGGTGTCGTTTCTCGTGAACGGGGCAGTGTAGTTCATGGGGCCTCCGGCGAACGGTCAGGCGTGGCGCGGACACTCCGCGCTCACATCATTCGGTGCCGGGCTGGCCGGCATGGGCTCCATGATGCGGGAATTTTTTATCAAATGCAAATGATTCTCATTTGATATTTAATGAGCATGGCGGAGGAAGACGACGAACCGCACAGCGGAGCGCAGTGAGGCGAATCACCGTTTCGGCTGGGCGGAAAGGACTCTTCCAGGCGGCCTGCTTAATTCGGGGGCCGCAACCCGCTACAGTGCGCCCATGCGTGTTCCAGCGTCGCTGGCGCATCGTGAGAGTTTGGCCCCTGCCCGGATACGGCAGGGGCTTTTTTTTTGCGCTGCGCAAACCGTCCGGAGGTGGGGCCGGATGGCGTTTCCGACGCTCGCGGCGCCCTGCGCCCGATGCCTAAGTAATTGATGTGAAAGATACAAGTAATGTATTATTCAGCCCGCGTTGCGCGACAGCATGCCACGCCAGGTGGGGCTTGCGAGGTCGAAACAGGTGATTTCCGTCTGAAAAGCGACCTCAAGAGGCCGTTTTGTCGTTTTTCTTCGTAGTATAATTGCGAATAAAAACAATGACTTGCATCAGCCTTCGATCCGGCTCGCATTGTTGCGCTGCAAAAGTTCCGTATTCCGATTACGCTCGTTAACCCTTGAACGTGTGTTGCATTTCGCCGCTCAGCTGACAAATACATTACAGCCAGCCCGGTCCGATTTCCACCTCGCGTCAATCTTTCAAATTGCTTGCGCCGAGGCGGCGCGCTGACGAAGCTATTTGCTCCGCATTTTTAAGGTCCTGTTGAAATGCAATCCGTTCCATTTCTGAGTCTGGCGATCTGGATTCCCATCCTGTTCGGCGTGGCTGTGCTGCGTCTCGGGTCGGATCGTCATCCGCAGCGCGCGCGCTGGCTATCGCTGATCGGCTCCATCGTCGGTCTGCTGCTGACGCTGCCGCTCATCAGCGGCTTCGACAACCACGAAGCCGGCATGCAGTTCGTCGAATTCCGCAACTGGCTGCCCGAGTTCGGCGTGGCGTGGCGTCTGGGGATCGATGGCATTTCGATGTGGCTCGTCGTGCTCACCGCGTTCACGACGCTGGTGATCGTGATCGCCTCGTGGGAGTCGATCACCGTGCGCGTCGCCCAGTACTTCGGCGCGTTCCTGATCCTCTCGGGCCTGATGGTCGGCACCTTCGCGGCCACGGACGGCATGCTGTTCTTCGTGTTCTTCGAAGCCACGCTGATCCCGCTGTACCTGCTGATCGGCACGTGGGGCCATGCCCGCCGCACGTACGCCGCGGTCAAGTTCTTCTTCTTCTCGTTCGGCGGCTCGCTGCTGATGCTGCTGTCGATGCTGTATCTCTACAGCCAGTCGCACACCTTCGACATGTCGGCGTGGCATAACCTCACGCTCGGCTTCGTCCCGCAGGTGCTGGTGTTCATCGGCTTCTTCGCGGCCTTCGCGGTCAAGGTGCCGATGTGGCCGTTCCACACCTGGCTGCCCGACGTCCACCTCGAAGCGCCGACCGGCGCGACCGTGCTGATGGCGATGCTCAAGCTCGGCGGCTACGGCTTCCTGCGCTTCACGCTGCCGATCACGCCGGACGCCGCGCACTTCTTTGCGCCCGTGATCATCACGATGTCGCTGGTGGCGGTGGTGTACTCGAGCCTGCTCGCGCTCGCGCAGACCGACATGACCAAGCTGCTCGCGTACTCGACGGTCGCCCACATGGGCCTCGTCACGCTGGGCCTGTTCCTGTTCAACCAGATCGGCACCGAAGGCGCGATCGTCCAGATGATCTCGTACGGTTTCGTCTCGGGCGCGCTGCTGCTGTCGGTTGGCGTGCTGTTCGACCGTACCAAGACGCGCACGATCGCGGCTTACGGCGGCGTCGTCAACGTGATGCCGCGCTACGCGACTTTCATGATGCTGTTCTGCATGGCCAACGTCGGCCTGCCGGGCACCTCGGGCTTCGTGGGCGAGTTCATGGTCATCATGGGCGCGATCCGCGTGAACTTCTGGATCGGTGCGATCGCCACGACCACGGTCGTGCTCAGCGCCGCGTACACGCTGTGGATGTACAAGCGCGTGATCTTCGGCGCGGTCGCGAACAAGAGCGTCGCGAAGCTGGCCGACATCGGCCGTCGCGAGACGCTGATCTTCGCGTCGCTCGCCGCGCTGGTGCTGGCGGTGGGCATCTATCCGAAGCCCATGACCGACGCGATCGAACTCTCGGCCGCGAATCTGGTCGCTCAGGCCGGCCGCACCAAGCAGCCGACCGACGAGGCTGCGAACGCCAACACGGACGCCGTGCGCGCCGGTTCGGCCGGTACGGACGTGCGTGCAGTTTCGCTGACCGAGCGTTCGCCGACGTAAGCAGCAAGTTCACTGCAGTTAAAGAATGACGACGCACGCGCGCGCCGTCCCGCGAGTGTTCGCGGCACGGCGCGCGTGTGCATTCAAGAGTTTCCGAATTGCAAGATTCGGAAAAAAAGCCGCGGCGAGTCTGCGTTGAAATGAGGGCAGGGCATGACGTGCGTGTGTTGATGAGGCGCGACAGACCTCGCGAACACATGTGACAAAGTGTCTCACTTTTGTTTTGACAAAGATCATTTTCAACATTCATTGATTGTTATTGATCAAAGCGGCTGTATGATGCGGTCGCGCTTCCTTTGCGTGATGTCAGGGGTAGTGCCCGGAACTATTCAATGAATGAAATTCAGGCAAACGTGATGAAAAGAACAACCTTTCAAAGGTTATTGCTTCCCGTCAGCGCCGGATTGGCCATGTGTCTTTCCGGCTGCAACATGGAAGTCCTCGACCCCAAAGGGAGCGTGGGCATGGCGGAAAAGTCGCTGATCGCGACCTCCACCTGGGCCATGCTGATCGTGGTGATCCCCGTGATCATCCTGACGCTGTGGTTCGCGTACCGCTACCGCGCTTCCAACCGCAACGCCACCTACGCACCGAAATGGTCGCACTCGACGGCGATTGAAATCGTCGTCTGGACGGTCCCCACACTGATCATCCTGTTCCTCGGCGTGCTCACGTGGAAGACCACGCACGAGCTCGACCCGTACAAGCCGCTCGAATCGAACGTCAAGCCGATCAACGTCGAAGTTGTGGCGCTCGACTGGAAGTGGCTGTTCATCTACCCGGATCTGGGCATCGCGACGGTGAACCAGCTGGCTGTGCCGGTCGGCACGCCGGTGAACTTCAGCATCACGTCGGATTCGGTGATGAACTCGTTCTTCATCCCGCAGCTTGGCACCCAGGTCTACGCGATGGCAGGCATGCAGACCCGTCTGCACCTGATCGCCGATCACGCTGGCGATTACGCCGGTCTGTCGGCGAACTTCAGCGGCAAGGGCTTCTCGGACATGAAGTTCCGCACGCTCGCCACGAGCCAGCAAGACTTCGACGCGTGGGTTCAGAAGGTCAAGGCGTCCTCGACGCAGCTTTCGATGGACCAGTACGCGACGGTCGCGCAGCCGAGCGAAAAGGCGCCTGTTGAGTACTTCTCGACGGTGGATCCGAAGCTCTTCAACAACATCATCGCGAAGTACAACAACGGCCACGTCACGAATTTCAGTGACCCGTCCTGCGTGACCAAGGGGTAATCCAAGCATGTTCGGAAAACTTACACTGGACGCCATTCCGTATCACGAGCCGATTATTCTCGGCACGATGATCGGGATGGCAATCATCGGCGCATTCGTGCTCGGTGGCGTCACTTACCTCGGTAAGTGGAAATATCTGTGGACCGAGTGGCTGACGAGCGTCGACCACAAGCGTCTGGGCGTGATGTACATCGTGCTCGCCCTGATCATGCTGCTGCGCGGCTTCGCCGACGCCATCATGATGCGTACCCAGCTCGCGCTGGCGTACAACGCGCCGGGCTACCTCCCGCCGCACCACTACGACCAGATCTTCACGGCTCACGGCGTGATCATGATCTTCTTCATGGCCATGGCTTTCATGGTTGGCCTGATGAACATCGTGGTGCCGCTGCAGATCGGTGCGCGCGACGTCGCGTTCCCGTTCCTGAACTCGCTGTCGTTCTGGATGACCGCCGTTGGCGCGATCCTGCTGATGATCTCGCTGGTCGTCGGTGAGTTCGCCATGACGGGCTGGCTCGCGTATCCGCCGCTTTCGGAGCTGGCATACAGTCCAGGCGTCGGGGTCGACTACTACCTGTGGGCGCTGCAGATCTCGGGTGTCGGTACGCTGCTGACCGGCGTGAACTTCTTCGTCACCATCATCAAGATGCGTGCCCCCGGCATGACGCTGATGAAGATGCCGGTGTTCACGTGGACGGCGCTGTGCACGAACGTGCTGATCATGGCTGCGTTCCCGATCCTGACCGTCACGCTCGCGCTGCTCGGCCTGGACCGTTACGTCGGCACGCACTTCTTCACGAATGACGGCGGCGGCAACGCCATGCTGTACCTGAACCTGATCTGGGCCTGGGGTCACCCCGAGGTGTACATCCTGATCCTGCCGGCGTTCGGTATTTTCTCGGAAGTCGTTTCGACCTACGCGAAGAAGCCGCTGTTCGGTTACACCACCATGGTCTACGCGACCTGCTCGATCATGGTGCTCTCGTTCCTCGTGTGGCTGCATCACTTCTTCACGATGGGTTCGGGCGCCGACGTCAATGCGTTCTTCGGCATCATGACGATGATCATCGCGATCCCGACGGGCGTGAAGATCTTCAACTGGCTGTTCACGATCTACCGCGGTCGCCTCGAGTTCACCTCGCCGGTGCTGTGGACGCTCGGCTTCATGGTCACCTTCACCATCGGCGGCATGACCGGCGTGATGATGGCGATCCCGGGCGCGGACTTCGTGCTGCACAACTCGCTGTTCCTGATTGCTCACTTCCACAACGTGATCATCGGCGGCGTGCTGTTCGGCTACCTGGCCGGCTTCAACTACTGGTTCCCGAAGGCGTTCGGCTTCAAGCTGAACGAAAAGCTGGGCAAGCGCGCGTTCTGGTTCTGGCTCGTGGGCTTCTACGTTGCATTTACGCCGCTGTACGTGCTGGGCTTCATGGGCGCAACCCGCCGTCTGAACCACTACGACAATCCGGCATGGCATCCGTGGATGGTCATCGCCTGGGTTGGCGCCGTGCTCGTGGCAATCGGTATCGCTCACCAGCTGATGCAGCTGTACGTGTCGATCCGCGACCGCAACCTGCCGGAAAACCGCGACCTGACGGGCGATCCGTGGGGTGGCCGTACGCTGGAATGGTCGATGTCGTCGCCGCCGCCGGTCTACAACTTCCCGGTTATCCCGAACGTGACGGAACTCGATGAATTCCATCACCTGAAGGAAATGGGCCGCGAAACGCCGGACGTCGCGAACACGCATTACACCGATATCCACATGCCCTCGAACACGAGCGCAGGTCTGTTCATCGGTTTCTTCAGCCTGGTGCTCGGCTTTGCTGGCATCTGGCACATCTGGTGGCTCATGATCGTCGGCTTCGTCGGTATTCTCGGCACGGCTATCGCTTACAGCTTCCAGAAGAACGAAGGCTATTACATCCCGGCCGCCAAGGTCCGGGCGGATGAAGAAGCGCGTAGTCGCGCACTGGTCAAGGCGTTTGCTGACAAGCAGCGCGGTGGCAAGGTTGAAGAAGCACTGGAGGCCAACTGATGTTGACGAAAACTGGTGCGGCCGCACTTGCGGAGCACGATCACCACGATCACCCGCCGTCACACTCGGTGTTCGGTTTCTGGCTGTACCTGATGACCGACTGTATTCTGTTCGGCTCGCTGTTCGCAGTGTTCGCCGTGATGCAGAATCAGTTCGCAGGCGGCCCGACGGGTAAGGATCTGTTCGACATTCAGGGCGTGGCGATGGAAACGGCAGTGCTGCTGCTGTCGTCCATCACCTACGGTTTCGCCATGATCGGCGCGCACAAGCAGCGCAAGGGTCAAGTGCTGGTCTGGCTGGCGATCACCTTTCTGCTGGGCGCGACGTTCCTGTACTTCGAACTGCACGAGTTCGCGCACATGATCGCCGAGGGCAACGGTCCGCAGCGCAGCGCGTTCCTGTCGTCGTTCTTCACGCTGGTTGCCACCCACGGTATCCACGTGACGATGGGCATGATCTGGATGATCGTCCTCATGGTTCAAGCGCTGAAGGCGCCGGTGCTGGGCGAGCGCGAAATCCGCCGCCTCGCGTGCCTGAGCCTCTTCTGGCACTTCTTGGACATCGTCTGGATTTGCGTGTTCTCCTTTGTTTATCTTGCGAGCGTGATCTAAATGAGTGCTCATTCCATCCATGAAGAAGAAAGCCATGGCAGCGTAGCTAGCTACGTGGCAGGTTTCGTCCTGGCGGTGGTGCTCACGGCCGCTTCGTTCTGGCTCGTGCTGCATGGCGGCTTCTCGCGCGAAACGGCGCTGCTCGGCCTCGCCGTGCTGGCTGTGGTGCAGATCGTCGTCCACCTCGTGTTCTTCCTGCACATGAACACGTCGTCGGGCCAGCGCTGGAACGTGACGGCATTTGGCTTCACGGTGTTGACGGTCCTGATCGTGGTCGTCGGTACGCTGTGGGTCATGCACAACGTCAGCATGAACATGATGTCGCGTTGATTTTTCAATCAGCGATATCGGCTTGATCCGCATCCGGCGTTCGCGCCGGATCGCAAACAAGCAAAACGCCGCCTGGGCTCGCGCCCGGCGGCGTTTTTCTTTTGGGTCGCGCCGACGTGCTTTCGCGTGTTCAGGCGCCGAAGCGCTGGCGCACGATCGCGGCGACGGCGCGGCCGAGCTTGTGATGCTGATCGGCCTCGTAGTGGATGCCGTCGGTCGCGCTGACGGTGGCGACTTCGCCCGCATCGAGAAACGCCGAGCCGTGCTTCACCGCCACGCGCTCGTAGAGCGGCGCGAGCAGCCTCGATTTCGCCGCGCCGCCCGTGAAGATCGCGCCGAGAAAACCGACTTCCTCGATCGGCACGGGCGCCATCAGCAGGACGTGCGGCGTCGCGCCGCCCGGGCCCGCGCGGCAGGCGACCAGCGTTTCGAGCAGGACGTCGACGGAATGGGCGATGTCAGCGGGCGTGACCGAGAAGCGCGTCTTGAGGTCGTTGGTGCCGAGCATCAGCACGACCACGTCGACGGGCAACTGGCTTTCGAGGCACGGCCGCAAATACGCGAGGCCGTTCTTGTGGCGGCCCTCGATCGGGTCGTCATGGACGGTGGTGCGCGCAGGCAGGCCTTCCTCGACGATCTTCCAGCCGCTGCCCAGCGTCTCGGCCAGCACGCCGGGCCAGCGGTCGGCGGGGGCGAATCGTTCGAGCACACCGGGAAGATTGAGCGGCTTGGTGCCGTGCGTGTTGGAATCGCCGTAGCAGAGCAGGGTGCGTGTCGTCATGGGTCTGCGCTCCAGAATGAGTGCGGGTCAAGGTTTCCGATACGAAACAGACGTGCGGCGAGCTGCGTCAAAGCACTGCATAACAGGACGGCGTGACGTGTGCCGAAAGCTTGCGCTAAAACCCCATTGACCGTCGGGAGAAGGCTAGACGACTGGTCTAATTGGGCTGTAACATGCCCTCCCATGAATGCAGCGCCAGCCGTGGAAGTGCGGCAACACATCCTCGATACCGCCATGCCCATTTTGCTGGGCAAGGGCTTTTCGGCCGTTGGTCTCAATGAGATCCTGGCGGCGGCCGGCGTGCCCAAAGGCTCGTTCTATCACTATTTCGGTTCAAAAGAAGCGTTCGGCGAAGCCTTGCTGACCTTCTATTTCTCCGAATATGCGGAACGACTGGAGGCGCAGCTCGTGCGCGAGCCCGGCACGGCGCGCGAGCGCCTGATGCGTTATTTCGAGGAATGGCGCGCGATGCAGTGCGCGGACGGCCCCGACGGCAAGTGCCTCGCCGTGAAACTGGGCGCCGAAGTCAGCGACCTGTCGGAGCCGATGCGCGCGGTCCTGCGCCGCGGCACCGACGAGATCATCGGGCGCATCGCGGCGTGTATCGAAGAAGGGCTCGCGGACGGTTCGCTCGAAGGCGTGCGCAACGCCACGGGCACGGCGGGCACGCTGTACGAACTCTGGCTGGGCGCGACGCTGATGGAAAAAATCCGCCGCGACCGCAGCCCGCTCGATTCGGCCATGGCGACCACGCGCGCCTTGTTGAACCTGCCGCCCGCAACGTGATCGAACGCGCAGCGGCGTCATCGTAGCGCCGCGTCGCGATCCCCATCCATAGAGACAGAGACAGCGCCGCTTGCCGGGCGCAGCAAAGAGAGCCGCTTCATGCGGCGAAGGTCTAGACGACCGGTCTAATAACGTGCGATTACGTACCGATTGCGTACCAATATGCGCACATGGACCGGTTCCGAACGGACGCGCAAGCGCCCGGACATCACCGAACAAGGAACGCCGATGAAGGTACTGATCGTTTTGACTTCGCACGAAGACCTCGGCAACACGGGCAAGAAGACGGGCTTCTGGCTCGAGGAATTCGCCGCGCCGTACTACGCGCTGCGCGATGCCGGCGCGCAGCTCACGCTCGCGTCGCCCAAGGGCGGCCAGCCGCCGCTCGACCCCAAGAGCAGCGATCCGTCCGCGCAGACCGACGCCACGCGCCGCTTCGACGCGGACGCCGCCGCGCAGGCCGAGCTGGCCAATACGAAGCGTCTCGCCGATATCGACGCGAGCGACTTCGACGCGGTGTTCTATCCGGGCGGCCACGGCCCGCTGTGGGATCTCGCCGAAGATCCGGTCTCGATCGCGCTGATCGAAAAGACGCTCGCGGCGGGCAAGCCGGTCGCGGCCGTGTGCCACGCGCCGGGCGTGCTGCGTCACGTGAAAGGCGCCGACGGCAAGCCGCTCGTGGCGGGCAAGTCGGTCGCCGGTTTCTCGAACAGCGAGGAAGCGGCCGTGGGGCTGACCGACGTCGTGCCGTTCCTCGTCGAGGACATGCTCAAGAGCAACGGCGGCCGCTACACCAAGGGCCCCGACTGGGCGCCGCACGTCGCGGTCGACGGGCTGCTCATCACGGGCCAGAACCCGGCTTCGTCGGAGCCGGTCGCCGAAGCCTTGCTCGCCGCGCTCAAGCGCAAGTGAGCGGCTGACGCAGGCGGCGCCGGCGTTCTGCGCGCCGCCTGCGTTTTCACATCCCTTTTCCTTTCGGCAACGCCTTGTGCCGCGCGCGACGCGGCGGGGTGCTTGCGCGCCACCTGCGTGCCGCCGAAAGACCCCTTTCGCGTTTTCGCGTTTCCGTTTCATCGCGGGTGAGCGCCGCGCCCATCGCATCCGTTGCGATCCGCGTACGGCTGAGCCCATTTTTCATGTGACCGGCCCCGGCGCTTGTGCGCCGCTCCGATCGACACAGGAGAGCTGTTGATGTCTGCATTGTTCGAACCGTTCAAGCTCAAGGACGTATCGCTGCGCAACCGTATCGCCGTGCCGCCGATGTGCCAGTACATGGCCAACGACGGCGTGATCAACGACTGGCACCACGTTCACTACGCGCAGATCGCGCGCGGCGGCGCGGGCGTCGTGATCGTCGAAGCCACGGCGGTGTCGCCGGAAGGCCGCATCACGCCGGGCTGCACGGGCATCTGGAATGACGAGCAGGCTCAGGCGTTCGTGCCGACCGTGAAGGCGATCAAGGCGGCCGGCTCGGTGCCGGGCATCCAGATCGCGCACGCGGGCCGTAAGGCGAGCGCGAACCGTCCGTGGGAAGGCGACGATCATCTGCCCGAAGGCGATCCGCGCGGCTGGCAAACCATCGCGCCGTCGGCGATTCCGTTCGGCGCGAATCTGCCGAAGACGCCGAAGGCGATGACGCTCGACGACATCGCGCGTGTGCGTGAAGACTTCGTCGCCGCCGCGAAGCGCGCGCTCGACGCCGGCTTCGAATGGCTCGAACTGCATTTCGCGCACGGCTATCTGGGTCAGAGTTTCTTTTCGGAACATTCGAACCAGCGCGACGACGCGTATGGCGGCAGCCTCGAAAACCGCAGCCGTTTCCTGCTGGAAACGCTCGCAGCGGTTCGCAAGGTCTGGCCGGAACATCTGCCGCTGACGGCGCGTTTCGGCGTGATCGAGTACGATGGCCGCGACGAGCAGACGCTCGCCGAATCGATCGAACTCGCGAAGAACTTCAAGCGTGAAGGCCTCGACATGCTGAGCGTGAGCGTCGGTTTCTCGACACCGGCTGCGCAGATTCCGTGGGCGCCCGCGTTCCTCGCGCCGATCGCGCAGAAGGTGCGCCGCGCGACCGGTCTGCCGGTATCGTCGGCATGGGGCATCGGCACGCCGGAACTGGCGGAGCGTTCGGTGGCGTCGGAGCAGCTCGATCTCGTGATGGTGGGCCGCGCGCATCTTGCGAACCCGCATTGGCCGTACTTCGCCGCGCAGCAGCTCAACGTCGAGCGCGCCGCGTGGACGCTGCCCGCACCGTACGCGCACTGGCTCGAACGCTACAAGGCCTGAGCGCGCCTCGCACCGGTCGGCAGGTTGCCGATCGGAAACTTCGTTGACGACAGGAAACAACGATGAGCATCTACATCTTTGCAAGCATCACGCCGAAGGCCGGCCACGTTGCCGATCTCGAAGCGGAACTGCGCAATATGGTGGTCCATTCGCGCCGCGAGCCGGGCAATCTGCGTTACGACCTGCTGCGTCGCGCGGACGGCACGCCGGGCTTTCACGTCTACGAAACCTATGTGGACGAAGCGGCGATTCAGGCGCATCGCGACAGCCCGCACTACGTGGCGTTTCGCGCGAAAATCGGCGACTGGCTGGCCGAGCCCGTCGACGTCAAGGTGCTGACGGGCGTGGATATCGCGGCCTGATTTCGCGTCTGCGTAGAATAAAAAAACGCCGGGCTTTCGAGCCCGGCGTTTTTTATTGGCGAATGCTTTAATGAAGCAATGACGGATTAGCTGGCGAAATCGAGCACCACGCGGCCTTCGATCGCGCCGCGTTCCATGCGCGCGAAGATGTCGTTGATGTTATCGAGCTTGTCGGTGCTCACGGTGGCCTTGACCTTGCCTTCCTGCGCGAACATCAGCGACTCTTCGAGGTCGAGACGCGTGCCGACGATCGAGCCGCGTACGGTGATGCCGCTCAGCACCATGTCGAAGATGGGCAGCGGGAAGTCGCCGGGCGGCAGGCCGTTCAGCGACACCGTGCCGCCGCGCCGCACCATGCCCAGCGCCTGCGAGAACGCGATGGGCGACACGGCCGTGACGAGCACGCCATGCGCGCCGCCGATTTCCTTCTTCAGATAGGCCGCCGGGTCGGTGGTTTTCGCGTTGACGGTGATGGTGGCGCCGAGGCGCTTCGCGAGTTCGAGCTTCGCGTCGTCGACATCGACCGCCGCCACGTTGAGCCCCATCGCGCGGGCGTATTGCACCGCCATATGGCCGAGGCCGCCGATGCCCGAGATGACGACCCAGTTGCCGGGCCGCGTGTCGGTGACCTTGAGCCCCTTGTAGACCGTGACGCCTGCGCAGAGCACCGGCGCGACGTCGATGAAATCGACACCCTTGGGCAGCAGGCCCACGTAATTAGCGTCGGCTTTTGCGTATTGCGCGAAACCGCCGTTGACGGAATAGCCGGTGTTCTTCTGCGTTTCGCAGAGCGTTTCCCAACCGCCGAGGCAATGCTCGCAATGGCCGCAGGCCGAGTAGAGCCAGGGAATGCCCACGCGGTCGCCTTCCTTCACGTGCTTGACGCCGCTGCCCACGCCCACGACGTAGCCCACGCCTTCGTGGCCCGGAATGAAGGGCGGTTCCGGCTTCACGGGCCAGTCGCCGTGCGCGGCGTGCAGGTCGGTATGGCAGACACCGCAGGCTTCGATCTTCACGAGGAGTTCGCCGGGGCCCGGTTCGGGTATGGCCACTTCTTCGATGACGAGTGGTTTTCCGAACGCGCGAACTACCGCGGCTTGCATTGTCTTGCTCATCGTCGGACTCCTGTTGCTGGTGAAGATGGGAAATGAAGATGGGACGTAAAGCGCGAAAGTGGTGCATGCGTGGTGCATGCACCACTTTCAACACGCTTTTCAGTGTGCCGAAAAGCGCAGTGCAATGCGTTGAGCTTGCGCATGCGTTATCGAATAAAACGCGCTGAAAACCGAATGCGATGTTTATTAACGAAGGGAATGGGAAGGGAAATGAAATGCGAAATTAAGTCGGATGACGAATTAAATGGCAGGCGCTGAAAAGGCAAATTCGGGCGTATTCCAGAACCGACTCATCGTCCGATTACAATCGGGGGATCGCACCTCGACTGGCTTACCCGGATGCAGACCGAAGAACTTTTTCAGCGCGCGCATGAACAGCATATTGCGGGCCATCTCGCGCAGGCGCGGGATCTCTACCTGCAGATCGTCGCGCTCGACCCGGCGCATGGCGCCGCGCAATTCCGGCTCGCGGTCATCGGCATTCAGGAAAATCGCTTTCAGGACGCTATCGAACGGCTGACGAAAGCGCTCGAGATCGAGCCGGGCAACCGGCGATATCGCGAGGCGCTCGGCCAGGCGCTGGCGTTCGCGCAGCGCCATGCCGAGGCCGCATCGGTCTATCGCGGCCTGATCGACGAAGACGCCGCCGACGCCGATCACTGGTTCGGCCTCGCAAGCGCGTTGCAGGCGCAGGGCGCATTGTCCGACGCGGCGCTCGCGTGGGAAGGCGTCGCGCAGCGCGATCCGCAGCGCGCCGACGCGCTGAATAACCTCGGCAACTGCCGCCGTCTGCTCGGCGAACCCGCGCTCGCGCAGGCCGCTTACGCGCGCGCGCTCGCGGCGCAACCGGGCAATGCCGACGCGCTCACCAATCTCGGCACCTTGCTGCAAGCGCAA
>NZ_JAAGPN010000154.1:0-19537 GCF_017104805.1 Paraburkholderia sp. Ac-20347
CGAACGCGAGCGTCACGCCCGTGGCGGCGATGGCGGGCCTGCATGCGTGACGAAGACGGCTGCGATACCGCAAACGCGCCCGATGCGCCCGTCGCGAGCGGCGGCCTGACGCTGCCGCTCGCCGCCATGCGCACGCTGCATCTCGCGGCGCAGGGTCTGCTCGCGCCGCCGCGCCGCAAAGCCACCAAAGACGATGTGCTCGACGCGATCCGCCGCATGGCGCAATTGCAGATCGACACGATTCATGTGGTCGCGCGCAGCCCGTATTTCGTGCTGTTCAGCCGCGTGGGCGCGTACGATCCGCGCTGGCTCGACGCGCATCTCGCCGAAGGGCGGCTGTTCGAATACTGGGCGCACGAGGCCTGTTTCGTGCCGATCGAAGACTACGGGCTGCTGCGTCATCGCATGCTCGACCCGTCGGATATGGGCTGGAAATACGCGGGCGAATGGCACACGAAGCATCGGCGCGAGATCGACGCGCTGCTCGAACGCATTCGCGCGAGCGGGCCGGTGCGTTCCGCCGATTTCGCGCGCGCGGCGGGCGAGAAAAGCGACGGCTGGTGGGACTGGAAACCGGAAAAGCGCCACCTCGAAGTGCTGTTCGCCATCGGCGCGCTGATGGTGGCCGAGCGGCGCAATTTCCAGCGCGTCTACGACCTGACCGAGCGCGTGCTGCCGCATTGGCGCGACGCGCGCGACCTGCCCTCGCGCGCCGACGCCGAACGCGCGCTGCTGCTGCGCACCTGCAAGGCGCTGGGCGCGATCCGCGCCGACTGGGCCGCCGACTATTACCGCCTGCCGCGCCGCCCGTACACCGAAGCGCTGCACGCGCTCGCCGACGCGGGCGAACTCGTGCCCGCACGCGTGGAAGGCTGGAAGCACGATGCGTTCGTGCACCGCGATTACGCGACGCTCGCCGACGACGCCGCAAACGGCACGCTCGCCTCGACGGTCACCACGCTGCTCTCGCCCTTCGATCCCGTGGTGTGGGACCGCAAGCGCGCGGTAGCGCTATTCGACTTCGATTACGCGATCGAATGCTACGTGCCCGCGCACAAGCGCAAGTACGGTTATTTCGTACTGCCGATATTAAATCGCGGCAAACTCATCGGACGTGTCGATGCAAAGGCGCATCGCACGCAAGGCGTATTCGAGGTGAAGTCGCTGCATCTGGAACCGGGCGTGCGCACGAGCGGCCGTCTCGTGACCGACTTGCGCCGTGCGCTGCAGCGTTGCGCCGACTGGCACGGCACGCCGGAATTGAAGATCGGCGACGCGCCGGGCGAACTGGCCGCGGCGCTGCTCGCCGAGTGATGATGACGCGAGCGTGAAATTGCGCGAGCGCTGCCCGCGTCAGCGCTCGATTTTCGCGCGCAGTTCGCGCGCCGCTTCGAGCAGGCCCACATAGCCCGAGCGGGCATGTTCGGGCAGATCCGGGTCGCCCACCAGCGCGCCCAGCGTTTCGATCAGGCTGTACACGAGGCCCTTGGCCGCGCCTGCCGCGATATTGCCGCTCCGCACACCTTCGTCGACGTGCGAGAACGCCGCGTTCAGATGTTCGAGATCGGGTTGCGGCGTGGCCCCGGAGGGCGTTTGAGCGTCATGCTTTTGCGTGTCGTCGCTCGTCATGATGAACAGGTTCCTCTTGCTGAAACGGAATCGAAAGAATGCCTCAATGCAGTTATATACCCATCGCGTGCAGCCGTCCAATGGGCACCCCGTGACCGCCCGTGCATCGCGCAGGCGGTTCCCGAATCTTCTCACCTTTGGGCGACGCACGTCGCGCAAGCCGGCAGAACGGTTTGACGCCGCCACGGCGCGTCAGCGCAAATACCCCTGAAAAACAGGCGTCGATTGATCGATCCGGTGTGCGCAGTCACGTTTCTGGATGCGCGTCTTGGCCGCTCGCCGCGCGGCATCGGCGTACTCCCGCAAACGCTCACCTTAACGTCGGCGATCTGCAGGAACACGGTGATGTCCGTCGCACGAAGCGTGCCGCGCTCGTTTTCTTTATGGCGTCGAAAACGCGTTTTATCCCTTGTTTAAAGGCATAAAACGATCCATCGACGACAACCGATGCGATGCGCCACCAATCGAACGGTGCGTGTTTTCTTCGCGACACGCTCACTCCCGAAAAGGCTCACCCTTCGCCGATTCGCCCGGTTTGACTTCCTTTTGAAGCGGTCTTGAAGCCGTCTTGACGCCACCGCCGCGCATCCGCAGACTGGGCGAATTCTTCCCACCGCCCTGCCCGCCCGCGCCATGAACCAGATCACGCCCTTCGTGCCCGACCGCTTCCGCAACGCCGCGCCGCATTATCTGATCGGCCGTCCCGCGTACTCGCCCGCGCTGATTCGCCGCGTCGCGCAACGCGCCGGACTCGACGGCACGCAGCGCCTGCTCGATCTCGGCTGCGGCCCCGGCCAGCTTTCGCTCGCCTTCGCGAGCTGGGTGGCGAGCGCCGTCGCCATCGATCCGGAACCGGCGATGCTCGAAGTCGCGGCGCAGCTCGGCGCGGGCATTGCGCCCAATATCGACTATCGCCAGGGCAGTTCGTACGACCTCTCGCCGGACCTCGGGCGCTTTCATCTCGCGGTGATCGGCCGCGCGTTTCACTGGATGGATCGCGTCGATACCCTCGCGCGGCTCGACGCGCTGCTGGGCGAGCGCGGCGCGGTCGCACTGTTCAACACCACGCATCTCGACGATCCGCAGCGCCCCTGGGCCGCGCAATACCGCGACCTGCTCGACCGTTACGCGAACACCGACGCCGCGCGCGAAATGCGCCGTTCTGCCGATTACGAAAGCCATACCGACGTGCTCGCGCGCTCGGCGTTCAACGCCATCGAGCGGATCTCGGTCATCGAATACCGGCGCGTCAGCGCGGAGCAATTGAAGGCGCGGCCCTTGTCGATGTCGAGTCTCTCGCGCGAACGGCTTGGCGACAAACTCGACGTGCTGCTCGCGGACATCGACACGCTCGTCGCCGCACAGGGCAGCGACGGCTGGCTGACCGAGCGCATCGAATCGAGCGTCACGTTCGCCACGCGCGCCGAACTGAGCTAACGCCGCGCGGCCGATGCGCGCCAGCGCGCGCGGCCGCGTTGCGGTATCGTATGACGATGCACGGACACGCCCCTGGAGACGCGATGAGCTATGCCACGAAAGCCCCCGCACGCAACGAGATCGATGCGCTGAGCGGCCCCGCCGTACTCGAATTCGGCACCGACTGGTGCGGCTATTGCCAGGGCGCGCAGCCCTTGATCGGCGACGCGTTCGCGAAGCACCCCGGCGTGCAGCGCATCCAGGTCGAAGACGGCCCGGGCCGCGCGCTCGGCCGCTCGTTCCGCGTGAAGCTCTGGCCCACGCTGATCTTCCTGCGCAACGGCGCGGAAGTCGCGCGCGTCGTGCGCCCGACCGGCGCCGCCGAACTCGACGACGCCTTCGAAGCGCTCATCTGAACCCCGTTCGTTCAGGTCATGCCCCGCGCCGGGCTCACTCGAGCCCGGCCAGCAGATCGTCGATGGCGCGATACACGCGCTCGACCACCTCCGGCCCCACCTCCGCCTCCAGCGCCGCGTAGCGCGCTTCCAGTTCCTTCGAAATCGCCTTCACGAGCTGATGGCTCTTCTTCGTGAGCGTGACGAGCACGCGCCGCTGATCGTCGGCGAAACGTTCCTTCGTCACGAGGCCGAGCGCCTCCATCCGCGCGAGCACGCCCGCCATGCTCGGGCTCGAAATCGTGCAGATATCGGAAATCTGGCGCGGCTCCAGCGGCCCGCTTTCGTTGAGCGCGCGAATCACGCGCCACTGCTGCTCGGTGAGTCCGTGCGCGGTGATCAGCGGACGAAAGCGCTCCATCATCTTTTCGCGCGCACGCAGCAGCAGCATGGGCAGATTGCGATGCGCGACGCGCGTGGACAGGCGTGAGGAATCGGACATGGTGGCTTCGTTGAAGGCGCGATATCGGAAAGTCGAAAAGTCGGAAAGACGGATGCGGCAAACAACGAGGCCTGGGGGAAACCCGCGAAATCCATCGTCGATGGTTGACGCTCGATGATCGCCAGCGCAAACTCACTCACATATTAGCATTTTCGGGAAAGCACGACACACCATGTTTGCCGTTGCCGATCATCTGCTGCATCTCGAAGGCGAAGCGCTGCCGCGCGACGTGAGCGCCGAAGCCGTTCACGCGCTGCTCGCCGATGGCGTTCGTGGTGTGCGTTTTCGCGCGCCGGTCTCGGGCGCGGTCTACGGCACGCTGCTCAACGACCGTCACGCGCTGGACGCGCTCGGCGACGCCGTGCATGCGCCACCGTACAAAGCGCCGCCGCGCGCGCCCATTCTTTACCTCAAACCGCGCAATACGCTCGCGGGCCACGGCGCGCGCGTGCGCGTGCCGGACGCGAACGGCGTGCAGGTGGGCGCATCGCTGGGCATCGTGATGGGCCGCACGGCTGCGCGCGTTCAGGCGCGCGATGCGTTCGACTACATCGCGGGCTACACGCTGGTCGCCGATCTGAGCGTGCCGCACGCGAGCGTCTATCGTCCTTCCGTGCGCTTTCGGGCGCGCGATAACTTCTGCGTGATCGGCCCGTCGATTATCGCTCGTCGATATATTAGCGATCCCGATGATTTGCCGATTCACGTCGAGCTTTCCGGCAAGCCGCGCTTCAGCGCCTCGACCTCCACGAACGTGCGCGGCGTCGCGCAACTGCTTGCCGACGTCACCGATTTCATGACGCTCGCGCCCGGCGACGTCATCACGCTCGGCGTGCCGCACGGCGCACCCGTTGCGCACGCAGATCAGCGCGCCACGCTCACCGTCGGCGGCTTTCCCGCGCTGACTATCGACTTCGTCGCTCAAGGAGACGCAGCATGATGCGCGCCCGCGTCGCCTACGCAGGCGCGATACACGAAGCCACGCCCATCGTCACCGAAAACGGCCCACGCGTGCGCCTCGCCGACGGCCGCGTGCGCGACGAACGCGACGTGGTCTGGCTCGCGCCGTTCGAAGCGGGCACGATCTTCGCGCTCGGCCTTAATTACGCCGAACATGCGAAAGAACTGCAATTCACGCAGCAGGAAGAGCCACTCGTCTTTCTCAAGGGACCGGGCAGCGTGATCGGTCATCGCGGCGTCACGCGCCGCCCCGACGACGTCACGTTCATGCACTACGAGTGCGAGCTTGCAGTCGTGATCGGCCGCACGGCGCAACACGTCACGCGCGAAAATGCCATGCAGTATGTCGCCGGCTACACGATCGCGAACGACTACGCGATCCGCGACTATCTGGAGAACTACTACCGCCCGAATCTGCGCGTGAAGAATCGCGACGGCGGCACCGTGCTCGGCCCGTGGTTCGTCGATGCCGCCGATATCGCCGACGTCAACGCGCTCGAATTGCGCACCTACGTGAACGGCGAACTGAAACAACGCGGCAACACCCGCGACTTCGTCACGGGCATTGCGGAACTGATCGAATATCTGAGCGGCTTCATGACGCTCGCGCCCGGCGACGTCATTCTCACCGGCACGCCCGAAGGCGTCGTCAACGTGAATGCGGGCGATGAAGTCATCTGCGAAATCGACGGCCTCGGCCGCTTGATCAACACGATCGCGTCCGATGCCGAATTCGGCCGCGCCTCCACCACGGAATAAGCACGCCATGCGCATCGACCATCTGATCGACGGCCGCGCCCACCCGGGCCGCGACTACTTCCAGACCGTGAATCCCGCGAATCAGGACGTGCTCGCCGAAGTCGCGCGCGGCGGCGCAGAGGAAGTCGATCTCGCCGTGCGCGCCGCAAAAAACGCGTTTCCCGCGTGGGCCGCGCAGCCCGCGAGCGAACGCGCGAAACGCGTGCGCAAGCTCGGCGAACTGATCGCGAAGAACGTGCCGGAAATCGCGCAAACCGAAACGAAAGACACCGGCCAGACGATTTCGCAAACCGGCAAGCAACTCGTACCGCGCGCCGCCGACAACTTCACATATTTCGCCGAGATGTGCACGGCCGTCGACGGTCACACTTATCCCACGAACACGCACCTGAACTACACGCTGTTTCATCCGGTCGGCGTGTGCGCGCTGATTTCGCCCTGGAACGTGCCGTTCATGACGGCCACCTGGAAAGTCGCGCCGTGCCTCGCGTTCGGCAACACGGCGGTGCTGAAGATGAGCGAACTGTCGCCGCTCACGGCGTCGATGCTCGGCCAGCTTGCGCTGGAAGCGGGCATTCCCGCGGGCGTTCTGAATGTCGTGCACGGCTATGGCCAGGAAGCCGGCGAACCGCTCGTCGCGCATGCCGACGTGCGCGCTGTCTCGTTCACGGGATCGACGGCCACCGGCAACCGCATCGTGAAGAGCGCGGGCCTCAAGAAGTTCTCGATGGAACTGGGCGGCAAGTCGCCGTTCGTGATTTTCGACGACGCCGACTTCGAGCGCGCGCTCGACGCCGCCGTGTTCATGATCTTCTCGAACAACGGCGAACGCTGCACGGCGGGCTCGCGCATTCTGGTGCAGCGCTCGATTTACGCTCAATTTGCCGAGCGCTTTATCGAACGCGCGAAACGCATCACGGTCGGCGATCCGCTCGACGAAAACACGTTGGTCGGCCCGATGATCAGCCCCGGCCATCTCGCGAAAGTGCGCAGCTATATCGAACTCGGACCGAAGGAAGGCGCGACGCTCGCCTGTGGCGGCCTCGATGCGCCCGATCTGGCGGAGGCCCTGAAACAAGGCAATTTCGTGCGGCCGACCGTGTTCGTCGATGTCGATAACCGCATGCACATCGCGCAGGAAGAAATCTTCGGGCCGGTCGCATGCCTGATTCCCTTCGACGACGAAGCGGACGCCATCCGTCTTTCCAACGACATCGCCTATGGTCTGTCGAGCTACGTGTGGACCGAAAACACGGGCCGCGCCTTGCGCGTGGCCGCCGCGATCGAAGCCGGCATGTGCTTCGTGAACAGCCAGAACGTGCGCGATCTGCGCCAGCCGTTCGGCGGCACGAAGGCCTCGGGCGTGGGCCGCGAAGGCGGCACGTGGAGCTACGACGTGTTCCTCGAACCGAAGAACGTGTGCGTGTCGATGGGCGCGCATCACATTCCGCATTGGGGCGCTTGAACTGGGGTGTTTGAGCGAGTCACAGCAAGGAGACCGCGATGGGCAAACTCGCGTTGGCCGCAAAGATCACCCACGTGCCGTCGATGTATCTTTCCGAACTCGATGGCCCGCACAAAGGCTGCCGCCAGGCCGCCATCGACGGGCATAAGGAGATTGGCCGCCGTTGCCGCGAACTCGGTGTCGATACGATCGTGGTGTTCGACGTGCACTGGCTGGTGAACAGCGAATATCACATCAATTGTGCGCCGCATTTCGAGGGCAATTACACCAGCAACGAGCTGCCGCATTTCATCAAGAATCTGCAGTACGCGTATGGTGGCAATGCCGCGCTCGGCCATCTGATCGCCGACGTGGCCAACGAAATGGGCGTGAAAACGCGCGCGCATAGCGACACCACGCTCGGACTCGAATACGGCACGCTCGTGCCGATGCGCTATATGAACGCCGATCAGCACTTTAAAACCGTGTCGATCGCGGGCTGGTGCAACTGGCACGATCTCGCCAGCAGCGCGCGCTTCGGCCTCGCGGTGCGCAAAGCGATCGAGGAGCGCTACGACGGCACGGTCGCGATACTCGCGAGCGGTTCGCTGAGCCATCACTTCGCGAACAACGGCAGCGCCGAGCCATTCATGCATAAGGTCTGGGACCCGTTTCTCGAACAGACCGACCGTCATGTGGTGTCGCTCTGGGAACGCGGCGACTGGAAAACGTTCTGCGGCATGCTGCCGATGTACAACGAAACGTGCTGGGGCGAAGGCGGCATGCACGACACGGCCATGCTGCTCGGCGCGCTGGGCTGGGACCGCTACGAAGGCCGCGCGGAGATCGTCACGCCGTATTTCGGCAGCTCGGGCACCGGCCAGATCAACGCCGTGTTGCCGGTCACGCCATTGCCCGCTTGATGCTGCGTTCGACTTCTGGAGACACGCACCGTGCCGCATCTCACGCTTGAATACAGCGCCAATCTCGCCGATACCGCGAGCATCGGCACACTCTGCGCCACGCTCGCGCAAGTACTCGACGCGCAGCGCGACGCCCACGGCGCACGCGTCTATCCACGCGGCGGCATCCGCACGCGCGCACTGCGTTGCGAACAGTATTTCATCGCCGATGGCGATCCGCATCACGCCTTCCTGCACGGCTGCCTGAAGATCGGCGCGGGACGCAGCGCCGACGTGCGCCGCGCAACCGGCGACGCGCTGTTCGCGGCGATCAAGCAGCATTTCGCCGAGGCCTTCGAAGCGCACGGGCTCGCGCTTTCGCTGGAGATCGTCGAGTTCAGCGAGGAAGGCGCGTGGAAGCACAACAATCTGCACGCGCGCCTCAAGACGTGAGCGCGCGCTCGCACAGGACATCATCATGCTCGATCCGCAACGCATTCGCGAACTGGCCGCGCAACTCGACGAAGCCGAACGCACGCGCACGCCGCTACGCCACTTTTCACGCGCGCATCCCGAGATGACGATCGACGACGGTTATGCGATCCAGCGCGAGTGGGTCAAGCTCAAGCTCGCGGCGGGCCACGTCATCAAAGGTCGCAAAATCGGCCTCACGTCGCGCGCGATGCAGCGTGCCTCGCAGATCGACGAGCCCGATTACGCGCCGCTGCTCGACAGCATGTTCATCGCGCAAGGCGCCGACATTCGCGCGGATCGCTTTATCGCGCCACGCGTGGAAGTGGAACTCGCGTTCGTGCTGAGCCGTCCGCTGCAAGGCCCGGACGTCACGCTGTTCGACGTGCTCGACGCCACGGCTTACGTCACGCCCGCCATCGAAATCATCGACGCGCGCATCGAGCAGTTCGACCGCGAAACCAAGGCGCCGCGCAAGGTCTTCGACACGATTTCCGATTTCGCCGCGAACGCGGGCGTGGTGCTCGGCGGCCGTCCGGTGAAGCCGCTCGACGTGGATCTGCGCTGGGTCGGCGCGCTGCTCTACAAGAACGGCGCGGTCGAGGAAAGCGGACTCGCCGCCGCCGTGCTCAATCATCCGGCAACGGGTGTGGCGTGGCTCGCGAACCGGATTGCGCGTCACGACGAGCGGCTTGAAGCGGGCGATGTGATTCTGAGCGGATCGTTTACAGCGCCGATTGCGGCACGCGCGGGCGATACGTTTCACGCCGATTACGGTCCGCTCGGCGGCATCGGTTTTCATTTCGTCTGAGTGCAGCGCACACCAATCATAAGGATATCGAACTGATTTATGCCCGTTATCGTCAATCCGTTCAAACAGGCGCTGGCTGAGCATCGTCCGCAAATCGGCCTGTGGGCCGCGCTCGCCGATGCCTACGTGACCGAACTGCTCGCGACCACGGGCTTCGACTGGCTGTTGATCGACGGCGAGCACGCGCCCAACGATCTGCGCAGCACGCTTGCGCAATTGCAGGCCGTCGCGCCTCATGCCACGCATCCGATCGTGCGTCCGGTTCGCAACGACAGCGCGCTGATCAAGCAGTTACTCGATATCGGCGCGCAAACGCTGCTCGTACCGATGATCGAAAACGCCGACGAAGCACGCGCCGCCGTCGCCGCCACGCGCTATCCGCCGCTTGGCGTGCGCGGCGTCGGCAGCGCACTCGCGCGCGCATCGCGCTGGAATGGCGCGGCCGATTATCTGCATGGCGCGGCCGAGCAGTTGTGCGTGCTTGTGCAGGTGGAAACGGCCCACGCGCTTGCGCGACTCGACGACATCGCCGCCGTCGAAGGCGTGGACGGCGTGTTCTTCGGTCCGGCGGATTTGAGCGCGTCGATGGGCTTGCTCGGTCAACCGGGCGCGCCGGCGGTGCGCGCGGCGATCGTGGAGGGTCTACGCGCCGTGCGGGCGCGTGGCAAGGCGGCGGGCGTGCTGGCCGCCGATCACGCCATCGCACGCGAGTATCTGGAAGCGGGCGCGACCTTCGTGGCGGTCGGCAGCGACGTGAGCCTGCTCGCGCGCAGTGCAAGCGAACTGGCTAGCCGATTCCGCCAGCCGCAACGCTGAACGTTAGCAAATCAGGCCTGAATTCAGGCTCAATCTTCCGCGCCGCCCTGCTCGACCAGCTTCGCGAGCGCCGCGTGCAGCACCTCGCGTTCGTGCGCGCTGAGCACGCCGAGAATCGCTTCGTTGCCCGACTTCGAGATGGCCGACGCGCGCCGATACGTATTGCGCCCCTGCGCCGTGAGCTTGATGAGCACGCCGCGCGCGTCGGCGGCGTTGGTGGTTTTCTCGAGCAGGCCGCGACGCTCCAGCACGTCGGTGGCGCGGCTCGCCTGGCTGCGGTCGAGATTCGACGCACGCCCGAGATCCGACACCGAAATCGGCCCGAACGCACCGACGCTGATCAGCAGCCGCGCCTCCGTGAGCGACAGCGCGAGCGCCGACGCAAACGCCTCGTTCATCGTGCGGTCGGTTTGTTTCTTCAACACGTGCAGCCGGTACGTGAACAACTCTTCGATTGGGTGTTTGCCCGTCATTTCCGTCTCGCGCAAAGGTTCTCGACACCTCATCAACGCAACCAGAAGGCGTCTTCAGCGCTAGCATACCATTTCATAAAGCCTTTAAAACACGGTCGTTCGCGCAGTATTTGATGCTTGCACACGCATTTATTTGCGCGTAGCATCAGCCCATCGACGAGGAGACGGAGACACCATGAGCACAGTCCCCGAAGCATCCGCGCGTCCCGCCTGGTGCGAGCCGCAGGAGTGGGCCGCCCGCGTGAAGCTCGCGGCCACGTATCGCGTGTTTCATCAACTCGGCTGGACCGAGCTGATCTTCAATCACATCACGCTGCGCGTGCCTGGTCCGCAGCCGCATTTCCTCATCAATCCGTTCGGGCTCACGTATGACGAAATCAAGGCGTCGAATCTCGTCAAGATCGATCTCGACGGCCGGATCCTGAGTCCGGGCGACTATCCGATCAATCCCGCCGGCTTCGTCATTCATAGCGCGATCCACGCGAATGTCGCCGACGCGCATTGCGTCATGCACACGCACACCACGGCGGGGCTCGCGGTCGCGTGCATGGAAGGCGGGCTCGCGCCCACGAACTTCTATTCGGCGCAGTTGCACGACATGGTCGCGTACCACGACTTCGAAGGCATCACCGTGCACGACGACGAAAAACCGCGTCTGCTGAAGTCGATGGGCGATCGCCGTCTGCTCATCCTGCGCAATCACGGGCTGCTTGCGCACGGCGTGAATCTCGCGCACGCTTTCGCGCTACTCTGGACGCTCAATCGCGCCTGCGAAATTCAGGTCGCCACCGATTCGATGCGCGGCCAGGCCATTCCGATCGATCCCGCCATCACCGCGCGCGCCACGCGCGACGCGTTGCAATTCTCGCCCGAGCATGGCGCGGGCGAGAACGTGCTCGCGGCGCTGATCCGCCGCGTGGAGCGCATCGATCCCTCATACAAGGAGTAAGTCGTGAGTCTTTTGCAGTCCAGTCCGCGCTCGATCGCCGTGGTCGGCGCGGGCGCGATCGGCGGCCTGATCGCCGCCCGCCTCGCGCGCGCGCATCGCGACGTGCAGATCAACGTGCTCGCGCGCGGCGCGCATCTGCAGGCCATGCGCCGCGACGGTCTCACCATCGTCGAAGGCCCGGACGACGCCACGCGCTACACGGCCCACGTGAACACCGCCGACAACGCCGCCGATCTCGGCGTGCAGGACATCGTGTTCGTCTGCCTCAAGGGTCAGGCGCTGGTGCAGGCGGCCGCCACGCTCGCGCCGCTCGTCGGGCCGCGCACGCATATCGTCTCGGCGATGAACGGCGTGCCGTGGTGGTTCCTGCACGCGTTCGGCGGCGAGTACGCGAACGGGCGGCTCGAGTCGGTCGATCCGGACGGCGTGGTGTCGGCGGCGCTGCCGCCCGCGCAAACGTCGGGCTGCGTCGTGCATCTGTCGTCGGCGATTGCGGGGCCGGGCGTGATCCGCAAGGGCAACGGCAACGGGCTGATCCTCGGCGCGGCGTCGCCGCAGATGGCGGCACGCGCGCACGAAGCGCGCGCGCTGCTCGCGCAGGCGGGCTTCGACGTGCAGGCCAGCGAGCACATCCAGCACGATATCTGGGCCAAGCTCTGGGGCAACATGACGATGAACCCCATCAGCGCGCTCACGCGTTCGACCGCCGACGTGATCCTCGACGATCCGCGCACGCTGACGCTCGTCGCCGCCGTGATGGCCGAAGCGCGCGGCATCGGCGAGGCGCTCGGCATTCATCTGGCGCTGACGATCGAGGAACGCAATGCGATCACGCGCAAGCTCGGCGCGTTCAAGACGTCGATGCTGCAGGACGTGGAAGCGGGACGCTCGCTCGAAGTGGAAGCGCTGCTCGGCGCGCCCGACGAACTCGCGCGGCGCACGGGGATCGCCGCGCCGTCGCTCGGCATGCTTTACGGGCTCGCGCGGCAGCTCGACGCGAATCTCGAAGCGGCGCGCCAGGCCAGCGCGTCGCGTTGATTGGCGCGAGGTTCGCGCGGTTCGCGATGCGCTCGTTCAGTCTTCCAGCGGCTTGCCCGTGAGGTCGCGAATGAACGGCAGCACGAGGCACGAGATCGCCACGCACGCCATCACGTACCACGCGGGCGCGAGCAGATTGCCCGTCGTCTTGATGAGCCACGTGGCGATCGCCTGCGCGAAGCCGCCGAAGATCGCCACGCCGATGCTGTAGACGATCGCCATGCCCGTCGCCCGCACGGCGCGCGGGAACATCTCGGGCAGCATGGTGATCGACGGCGCGGCCTGCAGCGCGAGCAGCACGCTCAATCCGCCCACCGTGATCAGCAGACGCGCCGCATCGGGCGCGCTCGACAGCCACAGAAACGCGGGATAGATCAGCACGACCACGGCCACGCGCGGCCAGAAGATCAGCGCGCGGCGGCTCAATCGGTCGGACAGCCAGCCCGCCAGCGGCCCGACCAGAAACGTCACCACGCCCGACACGAGGCCCGCCAGCAGCGCCGTCGGCGCGGGCACTTTCAGTTCGTGAATCGCGTAGGTCGGCATATAGAACGTGACGACGTAGGCCGTCACCGTCGAGCCGATCGTCAGCAGCGTGCCGAGCGCCGCACGCGCGCCGTGATCGCGCAGCACGGTGCGCACGGGCATGCGCGCGGCTTTCGCGTTCGTCGTGGTTTCGGCATGCACATGCGCCTGTTCATCGATGCGGCGGCGTATCCACATGCCGATCGGCGCGATCGCGATGCCGAGCAGAAACGGCACGCGCCATCCCCATGACATCAGCGCGGCCGGCGTGAGGCACGTCGTCAGCACGGCGGCGGTCAGCGCGCCGAGCGACACGCCCACGCCCTGGCTCGCGAACTGCATGCTGCCGAGCAGGCCGCGATTCGCGGGCGTGCCCGCTTCGATCAGCAAGGTCGTGGACGCGCCCACCTCGCCGCCCGCCGAAAAACCCTGCAACAGCCGCGCGAACACGATGATGACGGGCGCAGCGATGCCGATCTGCGCGTAAGTGGGCGCGAGACCGATCAGCGTGCAGCCGAGCGCCATCAGGAAGATCGTGAGCGTCATCGCCGGTTTGCGGCCCGCGCGGTCGGCGTATGCGCCGATCACGACGCCGCCGAGCGGACGCATCACGAAGCCCACGCCGAAGGTCGCCACCGACGCCAGCAATTGGCCGTAGCTCGACATCGTCGGAAAGAACAGCTTGCCGATGGTCAGCGCGAAGAAGCTGTAGACGGTGAAGTCGAAGAATTCGAGCGCGTTGCCGAGCGTGGCCGCGACGATCAACTGCGCGCGGCTCAAGTGGCCCTTCCGCACTCCGGCGAGGCTGACGCTGTTCATAGGCACGCGCTCCGATGGCCGACGCGCGGCCCGTGTGGGTTGGCTGCCGAGCGAATCGACTGGCGCATCCGCTGGGGGACAGTTGGAGGACAGCTTGGGGACAGACGGGCTAACGGTAGCATCGGCGCCGTCGCGTGCGCCACTGATCAAAACCCGCGCACCAGGGACAGTCCTGGGCTCGCCGACAGCGTCTTGCCTTGACCTGTAAATTCATGTGTGTGAATATCAATTCATGCACATGAATTTGAGATCTGCGATTCGTGGCTACAGGCTGGGGACTTATCGGTCTTTGTGAGTCCCGCGAGACATCCACTTCGTGGATGCGTCTTTCGCTTGGCTGTTAGTTGCGATTAATGCCTGTAGGCGCGCAGCCCGCCATCGATCAGCAGTCCCTATCAAGGAGACAAGCGCCGTGTCGTTCATTCCCGGTTCCCTGCATGGCCTGCGCGTGGTCGATCTGTCGCGCGTGCTGGGCGGTCCGTATTGCACGCAGATCCTCGCCGATCACGGCGCGGAGGTCATCAAGATCGAACCGCCGAACGGCGACGAAACGCGCACCTGGGGGCCGCCCTTCGACGGCGACACGGCCGCCTATTTCCAGGGCGTGAACCGCAACAAGCTCGGCGCGGTGCTCGATCTCTCGCAGCCCGCGGATCGCGAACGTCTGCTCGCGCTGCTCGACAGCGCCGACGTGCTGGTCGAAAACTTCAAGATCGGTACGCTCGAACGCTGGGGTCTCGGCTATGAGGCCACACTCGCGCAGCGCTTTCCGCGCCTCGTGCATTGCCGCATCTCCGGTTTCGGCGCGGACGGCCCGCTCGGCGCGCTGCCCGGCTACGACGCCGCGATCCAGGCGCTGACCGGCCTCATGAGCGTGAACGGCGAAACGGGCGGCGCGCCGCTGCGCGTGGGCGTGCCGGTCGTCGATCTCGTGACGGGACTGAACGCCGCGCTCGGCATCATGCTCGCGCTGCGCGAGCGCGATACGAGCGGACGCGGCCAGTTCGTCGAATCGACCTTGTTCGATTGCGCGCTCTCGATCCTGCATCCGCATTCGACCAACTACTTCTATTCGGGCAAGGAGCCGCAGCGCAGCGGCAACGCGCATCCGAACATCACGCCCTACGACATGTTCCATACGGGCAGCACCGATATCTTTCTCGCGGTCGGCAACAACGCGCAGTTCGCCACGCTGTGCCGCACGATCGCCGCGCCCGAACTCGCCGACGACGCGCGCTACGCCGACAACAAGCTGCGCAGCCAGCATCGCCGCGAATTGCGCGAGGCGCTCGAAGCGCGCTTCGCCGCGTGGGACGGCGCGCAACTCGCCGACACGCTGATCCGCCAGGGCGTGCCGTGCGCGCCCGTGCTCGGACTCGGCGCGGCGCTTGCGCATCAGCACACGGCGCATCGCGCGATGCGAGTGGAGATCGCGGCGGAGCACGACCCTGGCCGAACGTATAGCGGCATCGCCTCCCCGATCAAGCTCGGCCGCACGCCCGCCACCTATCGCAGCGCGCCGCCCGCGCTCGGCGAACACACGGCGCAGGTGTTCGGCGCTGCGGAGGACCCGTCGTGCTCGCGCTAATCGGAACGCTCGCCATCGTCGCGCTGTTCACGCTGATCATCACGAAGCGGCTCTCGCCGCTCGTGGCGCTGATCGCGGTGCCGATCGTCGCCGCGCTCGCCGCCGGTTTCGGCCTCTCGACGGCGAAGTTCATCGTGCACGGCGTGCAGACTATCGGCCCGGTGGCCGGCATGTTTGTTTTTGCGATTCTTTTCTTCGGAATCCTGACTGATGCAGGCATGCTCGACCCGATCATCAACGGCGTGCTGCGCATTGTTGGCTGCCATCCGACGCGGATCGTCATGGGTTCGGCGCTGCTTGCGCTGCTGATCCATCTCGATGGCTCGGGCGCGGTGACATTTCTCGTCACGCTGCCCGCGATGCTGCCGCTCTACACGCGCCTCGGCCTCGATCGCCGCATTCTCGCCTGCGTGGCGTCGATGGCGGCGGGCGTCAACTTTCTGCCGTGGGTCGGGCCGATGCTGCGCGCGAGCGCCGCGCTGCACATTCCGGGCACCGTCATCTTCTATCCGATGATACCGGTGCAGATCGTCGGCCTCGTGTTCGTGTTCGGCACCGCGTACTGGCTCGGCAAGCGCGAGGAAAAGCGCCTCGGCCTCACGCGCGCCCACGCCGCCTCGATCGCCGCCACGCCGCGCGCGCTCACGCCGGAGGAAGCCGCGCTGCGCCGCCCGCAACGCTTCTGGATCAATCTCGCGCTCACCTTCGTCGTGCTCGGCACGCTGGTGTCGGGCATCGTCGATCCGATGGTGATGTTCATGATCGGCACCGTGCTCGCGCTCGTCATCAACTATCCGGACGTCGCCATGCAACGCGAACGTGTCGACGCGCACGCCAAAGCCGCGCTGATGATGGCGAGCGTGCTGCTCGCGGCGGGCGCGTTCACGGGCATCATGTCCGGCACCGGCATGCTCAACGCGATGGCGGAGGTGATCGTGCGCCACGTGCCCGCCGAACATGCGCGCCATATGCCGTTCGTGCTCGGGCTCGTGTCGATGCCGCTGAGCCTGCTGTTCGATCCCGATTCGTTTTATTTCGGCATCCTGCCTGTTCTGGCGCAGAGCGGCCAGATGCTCGGCGTGCCGCCCGTGCAGATGGCGCAGGCCGCGCTGCTCGGTCAGATGACCACCGGTTTTCCCGTGAGCCCGCTCACGCCCGCGACGTTTCTGATCGTCGGCATGACCGGCGTGGAACTGGCCGAGCACCAGAAGTTCACGATTCCCTTTCTGTTCGCCGCCACCGTGCTGATGGTGTTCACCGCGGTGCTGTTCGGCGTGTTTCCGCTCTGAACGCCGTCGATTTCGTTTTTTCGTTTTGCGAGGATGTCCGCCATGCAATTCAATCTGACCGATGACCAGCAAGCGATCGTTGCCGCGATCGAAAAAATCTGCGAGCGTTTCGACGACGGCTACTGGCTCGAACGCGACCGCGAAGGCGGTTTTCCGCACGACTTTCACGGCGCGCTCGCCGACGCGGGCTGGCTCGGCATCGCCATGTCGCCGGACCACGGCGGCTCGGGACTCGGCATGACCGAAGCCGCGCTGATGATGCGCACGATCAGCGGCTCGGGCGCGGGATTGTCGGGCGCGTCGGCGGTGCATATGAACATTTTCGGGCTCAATCCCGTGCAGGTGTTCGGCAACGACGAGCAGAAGCGACGCTTCCTGCCGCCGCTGATCGAAGGCCGCGACAAGGCCTGTTTCGCCGTGACCGAACCGGACGCCGGTCTCGACACCACGCATCTCAAGACCCAGGCCGTGCGCGACGGCGATCATTACGTGCTGTCGGGCCGCAAGATCTGGATTTCGACGGCGCAGGTCGCCAACAAGATGCTGATCATCGCGCGCACCACGCCGCTTGATCGCGTGGCCAAACCCACCGACGGTCTGAGTCTTTTCTACACCGACCTCGACCGCGCGCGCGTGGAAGTGCGCGAGATCGAGAAAATGGGCCGCAAGGCGGTCGATTCGAACATGCTGTTCATCGACAATCTGCGCGTGCCGGTGGAGGACCGCATCGGCGAGGAAGGCAAGGGCTTTCACTATCTGCTGCACGGGCTCAATCCGGAGCGCATCCTGATAGCTTCGGAGGCGGTCGGACTCGGCCGCGCGGCGCTCGCGCGCGCCACGCAGTATGCGAAGGAGCGCGTGGTGTTCGGCCGGCCGATCGGCCAGAACCAGGCGATCCAGCATCCGCTCGCGCAGGCGTGGATGTCGCTCGAAGCCGCCGATCTGATGGTGATGAAAGCCGCCACGCTCTACGATGCGGGCCAGCCCTGCGGCGCCGAAGCGAACTCGGCCAAGTACCTCGCCGCCGAAGCCGCGTTCCAGGCGTGCCAGACCGCCATCGCCACGCTCGGCGGCATGGGCTATGCGAAGGAGTATCACGTCGAGCGCTATCTGCGTGAGTGTATGATTCCGAGGCTCGCACCCGTCAGTCCGCAGATGATTCTCTGCTTCATCGCGGAGAAGGTGCTCGGGTTGCCGAAGTCGTACTGAGTTGCGCCGCGTGGTTTGGGGCGCGGCCGCACACGCAGGCGCGCGCCGCCTCGCTTTCATCGCGTATTTATGGACGTCAAACTCGTTGCCCGCACGCTCGACCTGTTCGAGCTTTTCGCCGCCGAACAGCGGCCGCTGCCGCTCGTCGAAATGGCGCGGCTGCTCAACGTGCCGTCGTCGAGTTGTCTCGCACTCGCGCGCACGCTCGTGAGCCGCGGCTATCTCTACGAGGTGCGCAAGCGCGGCGGCTACTATCCGACGCGGCGTCTGCATCTGCTCGCCAGCGCGATCGACGCCGTCGATCCAGTCGTGGAGATGCTGCATCCGAAGCTCGTCGAATTGCGCGACGCCAGCGGCGAAACCATCGTGCTCGGCAAGATTCACGGCGCGGCGGTCGTGTACCTCGACGTGGTCGAATCGGAAAAGTCCGTGCGCTACGCGTGCCAGCCCGGCGCGCTGCGGCCGCTGCACGCGAACTCCATCGGCAAGGCGATCTTCGGCGAACTCGCGCCCGACGCGCAGGCCGCGCTCGGCGCGAAGCTCGATTTCGAGCGCTACACGGAAGCGACCGCCACCGATCTGCCGACGCTCGTCGAGCAGGCCGCCGCCGCGAAAGCGCGCGGCTGGTACGCGAATATCGGCGAGAGCGCGCCCGAGTTGTCTGCCGTGGCCGTGGCGCTCGACTTCGGCGGTGACTTCTACGGACTCTCGATTGGCGGGCCGACCGAGCGCATCCGCCAGCAACTCGACGCGCATGTCGCCACGCTGCTCGACGCCAAAGCGCGCATTCTCACGCATTGGCGCGAGAGCGACGCGGGCTGAGGTCGTCTCCGCGCTTCCTTTTCTCTTTGGCGCGCGGGCTTTCACATTGCCGTCGCGACCGCGCCAGTGTTGGCCTGGCGGCACACAATCGCCATCCGGCGCATACTTTGGGACCTCGCGTCGCGCCTATCGCTTCGATGGTGCGCTCGCGTGCTTGCGTCATTTGTTGCGCCCCTTGTTCACGACGGATTTCAGGCCCTGATTTCATCCTCGTTTTCACGCGATAGGGCACGAGATTTGCGGCCCGACGTCGAATGTTCCGACGAAACGCTGCGCCCACGCGCATCGTGCGCCAGACGTGGCCTGCGGCACGGGCCGCGACGTTGCCTGAATCGGCCAACCCGCAAGCCGTCCGACGCCCCGGCCTTCGCCGCTAATCCTTGACGCTCATCGACCGTCACCGACGCCCGACTCCGTATTTGCCTATGCCCAGGATGCTCCTTTCTTCCGTCTTACGAACGCTGCGCCTGCCGCGCGGCGTTGCCCTGTTCGCCGCGCTTCTCTGGATGACGGCGCTCGCGTGGACACCGTACGCGTCGGCGGCAGCCGCTGCCACCACCCCAACCGCGACGCCCGCCAATCCCGCCGCTCCGGTCGTGCTCACGCCAGCACAGGCGCACGCCGCGCTGCAGGTTCTCGACGATCCGGTGCAGCGCAGCCACATCGAAGACACGCTGCGCGCCATCGCCGCCGCCGGCGCGCTGGCCACGCCCGCGTCGA